>CAMPHP010000822.1 GCA_946885925.1 uncultured Litorilinea sp. | reverse complement strand
CATAGCTTCTGCGCGGGGTGTAAGCGCCGCTGCATCCAGGCTCATATACAAGACCGCAGCGTCATTCAGGATCTCGTCATGCAAAACATGCGCCAATTTGGTACGTTCTATCTCTTGACTATCAATATTTGCCTGGTAGAGCGCCTGTAGCTGGTTGGACTGTTCAATATTCGCCAAGGCCAGTGCCGTCTGCTGGGCGAGGGTCTGCAAGGTTGTAACCTCGACCTGCGAATAGATATCGTCCGGGTCATGACGACCGAGCAGCCAGAAGCCAATCAGCTTGCCTTCCACCTGGAGCGCAAGCGCAAGCCTCACCCATGCCGTAGCTGGCCCTTGGTGATCTTGCACGCTTGGCACGCGGTAGAGAGGGTCTTGTTTGAGTTTAAGCAGAAGATCGGCTAGCGTCTCCGGCGCAAGCTCTGTCCCCTGCACATACAAGGGGATCGACACGTTATTGCGGACGTGATAGAGTGCCGACTCTCGCACCAGCAAGCTCGGCAACACCTCATCGCACAGTAGCTGGACGAGGCTTGCCTGGTTCAATGTCGTAGTGATACGTGCCAAATAGGTATCAAGCAACTGTACAGGCGGCAAGGGCATACCCAACAGCCAGCGTTCCACAAGCCGCTGGAAAGGGGGGAAGAGATAAAGCGCGGCGAGCGCAGAAGCCCAGCCAAATACAATACTTCGCAGCAGCGAACCACCCATGAACTCTTGCCGCACATTCAGTGTCGTTGACACGACGACCATGACAGTACCGAGGAGAATAAGAAAGAGATAGACCGAAATCAGCCGGTTGGCGCGAAACTCAACACCGCCTAGTTGATAGCGATAGATTGAATAGAAATAAGCACCCAGTATCAAGGGGAGGGAAGCCAGCGTATATAGTCCCCAGTAGGAAACCTGGCGCAGTGTGGAAGCAATGGAAAAGGTTACAAGCGGCAGAATGGCAACGAGCAAGGCAAAGATGAGTAAGCGTACCTGGGCATGTGTTTCCGGCTGGAGTAGATAATGAGCCAAGAGCAGGATGAGGCTGCCAAGCAGGGCGGCGGCAAAGGCCAAGACAGAATGTCCCGCTGGTATCTGCTCAAACCATTGCAGAAGGGCAGCCAGCGCCGCTGCGCCATAAAGTCCCCACAGCAAGAGCCTGGGCGCTTTGCTCAAGGGACGCGGAAATATCCAATGCAAATGAAGTAACACAGGGATTGAGAGCCAGAGTGCTATACGAAAGACGACCCGGCTTTCGCCATGTCCCCAACGCGCTGTGCTGCCAGTAACCAACCAGAGGGCGGTAAGCATAAAGAATGCGGTAAAAAGCCGCCGCTTTGTATCCAAAGGCCGCACCAAAAGGAGGGTCGCCAGCCCTGCCAGCCAAAAGAGATAGGCCAGCAACCACGCATTGACGAGTCGAGCGTCGAACTCATCTTGGTTAAACCCCGGCACAACCCACTGTACTTCCTCAATCGTCTCTTGGTTCCGACGTTTAACTTGGAGGAGTAACGTTTCGCCAGGTTCGACACCGGCAAAGCGTTGGTGACGCAGGCTTTCAATCAGCATCCCTAACGTCTCCCCATTTACAGCCATTAACTCATCCCCGATCTCAAGATCATCGAGAGAGCCGTCAGCATAGATGTCTTGGACCCTACCATTCAGGGCATCGAAGTTGAAGCCAATATAGGGTGCTTTGACGATTTCTAAATAGGTATAAAAGAGAAGAAGGAGTAAGACAAGCCAGGCCAGAACGACCTCTGACCACAAAATCCACTTTTGTCGCGGGGTACGCATAAACCACTTTATCTCAATCGTTGATGAGTGCACTGTAATGGAGGGCGGGAGATATATCGCTCTAGTGTAACAGGAGATACCTTGTCTGCCAAGTGTATTTTCAGCATCCAAGCTCAAGCAATTCGGCTGTCTATAGGCGCACCAAGATCTCGCCACAACGTTTTGATACAGCGTTTTAGCGATATGAAGGGGAGCTGTGAGAGACGGACTCAGATCAACTTTAGATGAACAATCCTGCGTCAGCGCCAGCACTCGAATCGGGCATGGGGTAGGAGGGCTTCTCCGCAATTAAGCCAAGTTCGCGCGCTTTTGCCAGCGCCGCGGCGCGCCCGCGCACGCCTAACCGTTCATAGAGGATCGAAAGAGTATTCCGTACAGTCGCATCGGCGACTGCCAATTTTTCAGCAAGTTCGGCAGTCGTTTTTTCAGGATAGGCTGCACAAAGCGAAAGCACTTCCAACTGTCTTGGGGAGAGATGGGCAGCTTGCAAAGGCTGGCGCATAAATAGCTGGTGGGCCTCGCGACTAAAGTAGATGCCGCCACGCGCAATCATATGGATGACTGAGCTAAATTTCTGCAAGGTCTCTCGATCATCCTTGAAAACAAAGCCACTGGCCCCAGCCTCTACAATGGCTTTGATCAAAGCCTTTTGTTTGTGCATGGAGATGACCAGAATGTTCAGACCGGGGTGACGTTGGAGCAGTTGGGGCATCAGGTAGAGGATGGGGTAGGGGCTGTTGTTCGTGTGGGAGGTGGGTACGCCTACATCAAGCAGCAATACATGGATGGGCGAGTGCGTCACCAGAAAATCAGGAAGTTCCTCACCAACTTCCAAAGTGCCAACCAACTGAATATCGGTTTCATCCTCAAGGTAGGATTTGTAGCCATCAGCGATTGCCGGATGATCCTCTAGTATGGCAACACGAATTATCTCAGCCATCGTCCCTCTCTATCTTTGCCATGCTATTTATATACCGAAATTCTTTTGATTGTCTTGGCTACACAATAACAGAGTAGCAA
>CAMPHP010000821.1 GCA_946885925.1 uncultured Litorilinea sp. | reverse complement strand
GTAAGCAGCCCGTAACCGGCGGCTGCGAGGAGCAGACCAGCAGCGATGATGTAGGCCGGACGGATCCGGCGCACGATCTGAGGGGCCAGATTGGATGTGACGACGACCGCGACCGTTCCTGGCAGCGACCATAGGCCCGCCTGCAACGGCGATAGTCCCAATATAAGTTGTAGATATTGCGCGACGTAGAAAAAGCCGCCGAATGCGACAAAGACACCAAGCGTATTCGTCGCCACGGCTGCGCTAAAGGCACGGTTGGCGAAGAGTCGCAGGTCGAGCAGTGGGTCAGCCAGCGATTGCTGGCGGCGCACGAAGAGGACGCTAACGACCAGACCTACCGCGATGGAGAGTGCAGGGAGCAAGCCTAGTCCCTCCTGGACGACCTGCTTGAGACCGTAGATGATTAGCAGCACGGCAACCAGCGACTGGACTGCACTCAGCAGATCCAAGCGACCAGCCGCGGGATCTTTGTACTCTGGGAGCAGTTGCGGGCCTACTACGAGCAGCAATGCCATTACCGGCACGCCCAGCAAGAAGACCGAACCCCACCAGAAGTGTTCAAGCAGCACCCCACCTACCAACGGGCCGACTGCGCCGCCAGCCGCAAAACTGGTGCCCCACACCCCAATGGCAACAGTGCGTTGACCTGGGTCGAGGAACATGTTACGGATCAGGGAAAGAGTGGAGGGTGCCACCGTTGCCCCGGCAATACCGAGCAGGGCGCGAGTCGCAATCAGCATTTCAGCGTTGGTTGAAAACGCTGCTAACACCGAGGCAAAGCCAAAGGCGGCAGCGCCAATCAGCAGCAGCTTGCGACGACCAATCCGGTCGCCCAGCGTTCCCATGGTAATCAGCGAACCGGCGACCATGAAGCCGTAGATATCCATAATCCACAGAAGTTGGGCACTGCTGGGCTTGATATCCGCGCTCAGGGCTGGCACGGCGAGGTTCAGCACGGTCAGGTCCAGGGAGTAGAGCAGGCAGGGGAGGGCGATTACTGCTAGCCCGATCCATTCGCGCTTACCTGCCTTCGGTGGAAGTACTGCGTTCATGAGAGTCCCTTTCGCATTACAGATTCGCACTACAAAGCTGGAAGATCTAACAATTTTCAGAGCTAGACATTGGGTTTATTGGATCGAAGTGCGTTCCTTGAGATCGTTCTCAGCCTCAGACGAAGAATCGATTTCAGAGCTACGTGAGCTCCGCGCGGGTATCGGCATTACCTTCCAACGCATGTAGGCTATAAATGCGAGTAGCACAAAGAGGACAGCCGTCATGATCGCACTACTTGTCTCGCCCCTGGATATGTGCAGGACGGTGGCGCTCCCTGTCACAATCATCAGACCCGCTGCTGCCAAAGGTATCAACCAGGGCATAATGCGCGTCACGCCTGGTAGAATGAGACCGATGCCAGCAAGCAATTCCGCCACGCCAAGAGAGATGCGGAACCATGGCGCAAACTGGGCATTCATAACGTCCACCAACTCCGGGGGTGGGGAGAGGAAGAGCCAACCATGCCATAGAATGAACACTCCTATTAACACCTGAAGAACCCAGAGTACAATTCTCATATTTCATTCTCCTGTTGGTTTTGCGTATTTAAGGATAAGGAAAGGCACGCTTGCACGATTTCGTAGGCCTTTGCAGGCTCGAACTTATAGAGTTGCTAAAGAGTCGTCGCAAGAATACCGGGGGTAAGCCAAGAACAAATGTTCTTGCAGTGTATACCAGTTACTTCAAAAAGTCAAGCATTTATTTCTGTTTTTAGTTTCTATACTTGTGATCTTGAATTTTTACTGAATTCGTGTACACTATGAAATATGACAACTCGAAGTTACAACCAGTTATGTGGCCTAGCCTATGCCTTAGATGTCGTCGGGGAACGGTGGACGCTGCTTATTGTCCGTGAATTGTTTGCTGGCCCGCGTCTATTTAAGGATCTCCTTGAGGGGCTGCCAGGTATTAGCACCAACTTGCTTACGGAGCGTCTTAAGAGCTTGGAGCAGGAGGGTGTTCTCTGCCGCCGCGTCCTCCCTCCGCCTGCGGGATCAACCGTCTATGAACTCACCCCTTTGGGACAGTCGTTGGAAAAAGCGCTGCTTGAGCTTGGAAAATGGGGGAGCCAATTTGTGCCAGCATCAATAGAAGATGCCACGGTGCTGCGGCTGGGTTCATACGCGTTGACCCACAAGACTTTTTTCCGCCCGGAAAAGGCACGGGGGGTCAACGAGACCTATGAATTGCACATTGGCGATGAAGTACTTCAGGTGCGGATTCAAGATTGTGAGATTTACGTCCAGCAGGGAGACGCTCTCAAGGCTGATGTGATTTTACATACCAATATGCAGGTGTATCTGGGGCTTTTAAGAGGGCTGATTCAACCAGAAGAAGCGATTGCTAGCGGTCTCATTCGGGTCGAGGGTGATCCTGGTGCGTTACGCCGCTTGCTTACTATCTGCGCGGTGGCAAGCCCACAGCAACCAACTCCACAGGTACCAAGTTCAAAGTAATATCTCATCAAAATTCTCAATACCTGAGAAGGAGTGAAGAAGTCTGCTACTTCTTCACTTCGGCCAATGTCAATTCAGATGAATTTCGATGCGATCCCACAATAGGATCGCATCAATGCGTTTGGCCCAGGCGTATTACTTCTCCGAGACATAATCTAACTCAAGTTGCCACCTTGGATCGTATCTTAGCGATATTCTGCTGTGGAGGATTCAGTAAGTCTGTCACCTCGCGCCCAGGGGCATCCGGTCTCTCTGTTCTGGTCGCTCACTAGAGAGATTCCTCGGACAGATCATGAA
>CAMPHP010000820.1 GCA_946885925.1 uncultured Litorilinea sp. | reverse complement strand
GTACATAGATCCTCCACTCCTTGACATCCAAGATGTCGGGTTCTTCCTATTCCTTCGCAAGAATGTAAATCCTAAAAGTCCCTCATGGAAGATGCCTTCAACACGCCAGATGCAGCGCCGGCTTGGTGTTGGGTGGGGTCGTTTGGATGCCATTATGAAGCGGCTTGAACATGCAGGACTTTTACAGAAAGAATCAGGCCTCGGGCAAGGCGACAAGGGTGAAAATATATCAAATACCTATCTTCTTTCTGACCCGCTCCCGACGCTTGAGGAGTTTCTGATTGCTTTTAAGGACCAGTTGAAAGAGCAGTGGAAGGAGTATTTAGTCACCAACTACCCTGACTCTGAAATAGAGTCACCCCCTGACTCCAAAACAGAGTCACCTGTCCGCGAAACAGAGTCACCCCCTGTCTCTACTTCAGAGTCACATAAACAAACTTCTTATAAACAGACAGAGTGGGATGATCTCTGGAATTCTGTTCTTGAAACGCTGAGGTACCAGATGCCAGCCACCAGGTTTAGGAGTTATCTGGAAAACACACAACTCATTGAAGTTTGTGATGGGGTGGCGACGATACGGTTATCTGATCCAAGATCAAGAGATTGGATTGAAAACCGCATGGCACGGCAGCTTAAGCAGCTCCTTACCATCGAGGGCAAAGAGGAAGTCTTAGAGATCCGTGTAGTAGAAAGAAGTCCATGAAACAAAGAGAGTATGGCCTAACACCTGAACGGTACGCTGTTATTGATTTGGACGCACAGCGCCGGGAACAGGAGCTGTAGAGCGTGAGCGTGAATTGCAAGAACGTATCAATCAACTACAACGCGAGTTGGGGAATGTAAAAGGGGAGTTGGGCGCATTGAAGGCAAAACCCAAGGCTTTTGGGCGCGGTTGCTTGGTGGGTAGTAAGAACAAATAGATTAACTCAAGTTGCTACCATCATGATGCGCCGTAACGAAATATAGTGGTTTGTCATTCCGATTCAAGGCAACGCTTGCTCATGGCGACGACGAAATTGCCCACACCCAAGCCGCCGCAACCACCGCCTGCCACACCATCCACCGCGCATTGGATGAAGGCGATTTGGATAAATCCCTTGTTGCCGAACTCAAAAAGGAACCATTCCGCCGCTTGGTGCGTTAGCAGCACAACAAGCACAAAATGGGCGAGATGACCTTGCCAGCGTGTGTTTGTTGCTCATCGAACTCCACACCCAGAAAGGTTCCCCCGTGCAACGCTCAAACTATCTCCCGACGCGGCACATGCAGACGGTTCTCTGTTGTGCCGTGTTTTTCCTCTCTGCACTCACTTTGTGGGCTTTACCGCCAAAGCCGCCTGCGTTCCTGGCGCAATCGCCGCTTGCCACTCCTACATCCACCGTAGCGCCTGCCAAAGATGAAATGCTCATCTTTGTGCGTCCAAATGGTGATGTCGTGCTCTATTCCTTGGCGGATCAGCGCGCGACCTTGTTGCTGGCGCAAGCATACCATTATGGCAATGGCGAAAATCCACGCTTTTACCCGATCAGCACGCCGCTACGTCTCTCGCCAGATGGCAAATGGCTGCTCATTCCCACGCCTGACCAAGGTACATGGCTAGCAGCCCTCGATGGCAGTGTGCAGCGGCAGATTAGCGAGCGACGGCTCATGGTGACCTGGGCACCGGACAGTCAACAGATTGCCTATGTGGGTGGTGCAATCCAGCCAGGAGAGACACAATCTGATCCAGTTCTCTATATACACAATATCATTCAAGGCAATGCACCACACGGCCTGCTCACAATGCCGGGCAGTTTAGCCTATCCCTCTTGGTCGCCAGGTTGTGACCAAACCGCGCCTGACACGCATAGTTGTGGGCAGCACATCTTTGTCTTAAACATACAAGAAGACCAAACCGGCTATGAACCCTGGCAAGCACTGGTCGTGGAAACGGCAACGGGGACAGTCACACAACTCGGCCCTTATGTGCCTCCGGCGCGCGAAATTAGTATCGGTGAATTTCAATGGTCGCCTGCCGGAGACGAAGTCTGGTTGCCCAGCGGTTATCCGACAGCCTTCAACGCCATTGCCATGCAGGTGGATGGTTCGCCCGCGCGCCCCTTGGTGGGCGATTGTCGCTACTCAAACTGCCAGCGTGAAACGTGGCGCACTGGATTGCACACCAGCAATGGCTGGTCAGTTGCATTTGAGCCAAATGGCAGAAACATGGATATTTCCGCCCAAGATGCAGCAGGCGAGGAAATTGAGATCGCTGAAGAGGCTTTTTTCATCGACACGTTGGCTTCTCTACGCAGCACCGAAGTGGGCGTGGCAACGACGCTTGTGCCTTTGCCGGAACCGAGTGATGTCTCCCTGTGGAATCAGAGGCATATGCGTCAGGTGGGCATGTATTACCGGGTGCCACTGGCATGGGATGAGGCATTAGGGCAGATCAAGAATTATCGCCTAGCTGGTTCAAGCGGCATGGTATCGCTGGATGATGCGCAACTTCACATCACCTTGTCCACAGGCTCTTTTCGCGATCTCGAACTCCTTAACCTTAATGAGGATTTTGATGTGTGGATCGAGAAATGGGCGGCAGGCAAAGAGCCATTAGAGGGGGAGCGGGGCTCGTTCATCATAGATAGCTATAGCCGCGACCGCTATCAGATCACCGGCGAAATCGTGCGCGTGGACAATCGACCCGCCATACGCCTGCAATCTGCTATTGATCCCTTTATCCAACTAATCGTTGTGCCCATGAAATGGCACAACCTGACCATCTCCATCTGGTCTTCCAATGCCGCGCACGAGGCAGTGATAGAAGAG
>CAMPHP010000819.1 GCA_946885925.1 uncultured Litorilinea sp. | reverse complement strand
CTGTGAACTCTGTGCCGCCGAGCGCCCCGATCTCGCCAATCTTTTTGAAGGCGGCACAACGCCTAGTGCCGCGACCATCGAGATCGCGCGCCGCCATCTCACAATCGACCTCAATGTCATGATACGCCCGCGTGGAGGTGATTTTCTCTACTCCGGCATTGAGTTTGAGATCATGCGGCGCGACATCGAGATTGCCAAAGAGCTAGGGGCAAATGGTATTGTCATAGGCTTGCTCACTGCCGATGGCCTGATCGACCTTCCGCGTACGCAGGCACTCATCGAAGCGGCACGCCCTATGACCGTCACCTTCCATCGCGCCTTTGACATGGTTGTTGATCCCTACGATGCACTCGAAAGCCTGATCCAATTGGGTGTCGAGCGGGTGCTGACCTCTGGATTAGAACCAACTGCGCTGGAAGGAGCAGATACCCTTGCTCAATTAATTGAGCAAGCGGCAGATCGCGTCATCGTCATGCCAGGGGGCGGCATCCATGAACGCAACATTGCCAAGATCGTACGCCAAACAGGAGCCAGCGAACTCCACTTGAGCGGACGGCGCGGCCAAGAGAGCCAAATGCGCTATCGTAGCACCCGCATCCATCTCGGTGGAGCCTTACACCCACCCGAATACATTCAACAAACCACCTCCGCCGCCCGCATCAGCGCCACGCTTGACGCGGCCCAAAGCGTAAACAACCCACTCTGAGGAAGTCACTTATGCAGCTTATCGACCATCCCTATGGAGACTATCGCTTTCTCACCGGCATTGCGCCCTATTCTTCAGCAGTCATTGCCCAACCCGGCTTTGTCCTCCTACGCGCGCAATTCTCCACCCCTTTGCCCTTGCAGATTGGCTTTGACCGCATCGCCTCGTACCTCTCTACTCAGGGACGCCCGCGCCAAGCTCTCTGCGCGCTCGAATTACGTATCCCCAAACCCTTGAGCTTTGAAGACTTTGCAGCCTTGAATGCTGGTTATCGCTCCACGTTGGTCGAATGGGACATTCTCGTCGGCAACGCCAACCCTATCGCACGCACCAACGTAGCCCCTGCCGCTGCTGCCCCGCCCGAGTCTTCGATCTATGCCTTCACCTTTACCGCGCCCGCACAAGCAGCACTAGCCTATCCAACCTTTGTTGTCGCCGGTGCAGGTGACTTGCGCGATCAAGCCGACCTCACGCCCGCTGCGATTGTTCGCCCAGGCGATACAAGCCACGATGCCTTGGTTGAAAAGGCCAATACAGTGATGGATGTCATGAGCGAACGGCTTCAGGGGCTTGGTGTAGACTGGCCTCAAGTGACCACGGTCGATCTTTACACCACCCACTCGCTCGACCACTTTTTGGAGCCGGTGCTCTTACCCAAACTTGGCCCGGTTGCCCTCCACGGTGTACACTGGTATTACAGTCGCCCCCCCATCGCGGGTCTTGAATATGAAATGGACCTGCGCCATGTAGGGGCCGGCTACCAACTCGCCTGATTTACCGATCTCCCAACATCCTTGTGACTTCGGTCATCTATCACAACGTGAATCTAAACATGCCCAACCTCCATCCATCCCTGGCGGCCCTTTTGGATTTCAGCAGTCAGGTTGTCGTCATCACAGGTGCTAGCCGCGGGCTAGGTAAGGCAATGGCTGCTCAATTCTGGCGAACTGGGGCCAAAGTCGCCCTACTAGCGCGCAGCCATGCACAGATCGAAGAAGTCGCCGCCGAGTTGTCTACCGAGCGCAACGACCCCACGAGCATCATCACCGCGACGGTCGATGTAGCCAACAACGACCAAGTAGCCTCGGCCGCTGCCCAGATCTTGGCAACATGGGGCCGCGTTGATGTCCTTGTCAACAATGCTGGACTTATCAGCCCTGGCTCCTACGATAAAATCGATCTAGACGAATGGGATCGAGTTCTCAACGCAAATTTGACCGGAGCCTACCGTTGTGTACGCGCCTTTGCACCAACCATGCAACAACAGCGCAGTGGACGCATCATCAATATCTCATCGATCAGCGCGCAGACGGGCGGTGTCTCCGGTGGCGTCCACTATGCAGCCTCCAAAGGCGGCATGCTCGCCATGACCAAGACGCTCTCACGCGACCTTGCACCCTACAATATCACGGTCAATTCCATTACGCCTGGACAAATTAACAGCCGTCCCGGCATGCTCAGTGACGAGGCCATGAAGCGCGTCGAAGCAATGATTCCCTTAGGCCGATTGGGCCATGTAGACGACATCGCTAATGCCATACTCTTTCTTGCATCACCAATGGCCTCCTATATTACAGGCACCACCCTTGATGTAAACGGTGGATTGCTCAAACGTTAACCACACTTGTTAGCCCATTCTCGTTAGCCAATTCTGATAGAATCGAGCCAACCATGTCCGCCCAACTCCCTATTGCCACAGTCCCCATGATTCCGATTCATTGGCGTTATCGCACTGCCGATCATACCGACTGGCCTTGGGAAGAATTCGAGCCACTGCCACCCTTCATCCTCGCAAATGGCAGCGCCCCTGCCCAACAGCAAACCGTCGTCCGCATCGGCTATGATTCGGAAAATTTCTACGTGCGCTTTGACTGTCACGATAGAGACATTTGGGGCGAGGCAACTGAGCGCGACAGCGCCATCTACAACGAGGAAGTGGTCGAACTCTTTATCGCTCCAGGAGAACAAGCGCCGACCTTCTATTATGAATTCGAGGTTAGCCCCATTGGCACGCTCTTGGACTTATCTGTCCACAGCCCTGACCTAGAGCGGCGCACCCTACGCGGCGATTTTGCATGGAATTGTCCCGACCTCCAATGGTCTGC
>CAMPHP010000818.1 GCA_946885925.1 uncultured Litorilinea sp. | reverse complement strand
TGCTGGATCACCTATTTGTGCCATCGTACCAATCTCATCGCATCGCTGTTAGCCACCATCGACTCGCTCCAATACGCTGCTAGGACTCGCCTCATCTTGTTTTTGTGACTTACGCTGTCGTTCAATCTCTATGCCGAACACCCGCCGCAAGACCGCGACCGACGCAGCATAGGTTGCATCCATCCCAAAATAGCTCAGGCTCTTGCTCAAGAGCGTCTGGCGACGGCTGATCGGTGTGTCACTCGCATAGTGAATGAGGCCGATGTCATAGGGTGCATTGATAAACAAGTTGACTATCTCATCGACCGGATAGCGTCGAGGATAGATGTCTTCATAGATGCCACTGAGATAAGGGCCAGCTTCCATCTCAATGTCAGTATAGCCTTCTTCGTAGAAGACATTCATAAAGCGCCGGTTCTGCAAGATTGTGCCGCGCACCGTAACCGACTTTTGATTGTCAAAGACAGTGCCGTGGGTCAGAAATGGCGCGACATCTTGAGCGGTAAAGCAATTGCGGAAAAGATAGGAGTTACGCGAATGCTCATCATAGACGACATTTGGAATCATCACATCACCCACGCGACCATTGAGCGTTGCGGCTTTGCCGATGATATAGACGCCCATGATTTGGTCGACCGCCGTGGAAACCTGGCTGAAGATATGATAAGCCGCCATCCCTAGCGGATAGTCAATGTTAAAGATCAACGCGTCGCTTTGTTGGAGCAAGCTCCACTCCTCGCCGCTAAAGATTTTTAGCCGTGGATCAATCCATTTAGGATGCAGGTTGCTTATTTCAATGACTTGCGCTTCCACATCTAGGCAAGTAGGATCGCCCACACGCAAGATGTCTGAGCGCTGCTGGCGTCTAGCGGCACGTTTGTCAAGCTTCTGAAGCTCATGGTAACGGCTGGCATAGAGCCGCGAGACATAATACAGAAAGTTGCCTAGTACCGAAGGATCCTCCAGATCAAGCTCATCAAGCTCGGCCACCATACCTTCTGGATTCTCTTTGCGAACAAAGTCAATTAACTCCTCTTGCATTTCCCACACATGGCCGGAGAGCAAATTGACCAGACTATGCACATTGCTACTAACAAAGTAGATGGGCCGTTCAGACAGGCGCAGGCTAGCAGCCTTGTCCTCAATTTTGCGCCACCAATATTGAACACTGCGCCGGTAATCGCTTAATCCACTGCCTAAAACCCGAATACGCAGATCAAGTCGCGCTTGCTCTGCACGCAACAAATTGTCACATAACATTCGACCAGGCCAGATCTGTGCCAAACGTGCAAACTCCCCAGGTTCCAAATCAAGCGCATGCCGGACGTCCTCCATCAGGTCGGGCGACAAAACTCCATCTGTCTCCGCGGCCAGGAGCAGGCGAGGACGTAAGTCAGCCATCACCAACTTCTGATGCAACTTGTTCCATTCGATTTGGAACGTGGTAACGCAGGGGATCAGATCATCAATATCACTGACGCTGGCAATAAAGGCGGCTAGTGTGCCATCATCCGGATTAAAGTAAAGCAGCCGACGCCGAGCGCGCGCCCGCACAAGCTGCCACTTTTCCACCTGATAACCTGCCCGGTGGAAAACATCCTCCATCTGCCCCATGATCAATAACTTAGTCAATGGCATCACGTCGGGCAGACGCAGTGCAGCATAGACCAACGCCGACACATCCAGATCCGGCCCTTCAGCTTGCTGGTGCAGGCTCGAATTCATTGCAATATGCGTTTCTTCCAAACTACGCACACGTACAGGCCCGCTGCTTCGCAACAACGAGTAATAGGTACGAATGTAAAGTTCAATTTCTTCGCTGTGGGCAATTGGTATTGCGCGATCCATTATCTCTCCCCTGCCAGGTATCTCCACCCGGCCTTTGTTTGCTCTGCGCTCGTAGTTGCTCCTTCACATGTCACAACAACCGCATCTGCGCGGATGCATCATCTTCAGGCCCCAGGGGTGGCTCTGGTGGCATATCATGCCCCAAGCGTGCAAGCAGACGCCGCACACTCGCCGGGGAGTGGCCTTCATAAGGGTTGTGCATATAGCCAAAGACCTCCATCCCCGCGCGTTCCAACTCTAGCAACCGTTGCGCCCACAAGTCCAATTTGGCATCCTGGGGCGCACTGATCTCCCGGTCTCCTTGTGGTCCATTGCGCTCATCGCCGATCCAGCGAATCATTGCCAATCGCGTAGAAGTTCCTACTTCAGCCCATACATCATATAGATCCAGCGTCCCCTTGCGGTCTGTGATCACCAAAGCAAAGCCATGATCGGCAAGAAAACGGGCGAATGCTGCTGTCATTAGATCTTTGGCGCGTACTTCCACAGCCATGCGTAAATCACCGCGCTTGGTTGCCAGCCATTCCACATAACTAGCCAGTTCACGCCCATAACGTTCGCGGCTAAAGTCTGGCGGCAATTGCAGAAATGCTGGCCCAGCGGCTGGCCCCAGTGCGTGAAGTGCATCAATCAAGGCCAATGTCTCAGGCTCACAATCTATCAGCCGTTTCTCATGACTAATTCGCTTTGGAAACTTAAGTGCAAAGGTGAAGCCCTCCGGCACACTCTCCACCCACTTGATCAGCGTGGAGGGTTCTGGCAATGCGTAAAAGCTTGTGTTGACTTCCACGGTATCAAATTGGCGCGCATAATAAGCCAGCCACTCCGTCTTGCGTACAGTATCAGGATAGAAGACCCCGCGCCATGCATCAAAGGTCCATGAAGATGTACCCAAAGCAATCATCGGCTTTTGACCTACCTAGTAAACACCTACCTAGTGAACACCTACCTAGTGAACAATGTCTAGC
>CAMPHP010000817.1 GCA_946885925.1 uncultured Litorilinea sp. | reverse complement strand
GTGTTGGCGCTTGTCTGCTGCACCTTCTTGCTTTTGAAGGTGATGTAGGGATAGGTCGGTGCATCAAAGAAGTCAGGCGAGCGCAGGTGGGCATCGCGATCGGGCTGGCGAGTGTTGATGCTGGCAGCATCGATCTGAATATCAACCGTGGTGTTCTCCGGGTTCTGCTCGTCGATATTGATGGTGCCGCTGAAGTTATCAAATTGCCCACGTGACCAGCTCACCATCATGTGGCGAATCTTAAATTCAATGTGCGAATGGGCGGTATCAATTTGCCAAGACATGATTCTTTCTCCTGTTTGTATCTTCTGTTTGTATATTCGTAAGGATATTCTGGTTAGCCATTCAGCAGCCTTCCTACTGTTTGGCCTCGTTCTTGGCTCTATGATACCTGCCGCGCGTCACCGCTTTGTCAGCGCATGCGTGACGGGCGCGTCAACGTTTGCGTCAACAGGCGCTAAAGTTGTGGGGAAGTATTTCTGACACCGCGTCAGCGCAGGGCTAAATTTGCTTCTAGCCGTTCGAGGTGGGGCAGCAGACGGTGATAACCGCCTTTGATAATAATGGTGCGTGCTTCGGCCAGATAGGGGGCGGCGGTAGTAGCTGGGAGCAGGGAGGCCAGCCAGAGGCGAATCTGGGCAGCAAGAAAGCGACTAGAAATGGCGTCGGCCTGGGTAAGAGCCATTGAAAGGCGGTGGATAGCCAGATCGATTTGACCTCGCGCCTGGGCAACCAAACCCAAATTCGCCATGACGCCAGCGACGCGCTCCGGTTGGTTGAGTCGCTGCGCATCGGCCAAGGCTTGATTAAAGGAGCTTTCGGCGGTAGCGAAATCCTCTTGGGCCAGTGCAATTTCGCCGCGTGTTGAAAGGAGATAGGGGAAAGTTGCCAACATACCTTTCTCTTGTGCCAATACCAATGCTTGTTGGATATAATCCGCCGCGCGCGGGTCCCCCATCAGGTGAAGATGATAGGCCAAGTTGTTATAGGCCAGAATATGACTTCGCAGATTATCATCAGCCGCATTATCTGGGCTTTGATCCGGCAGGGAAAGCGCGAGCGTTTGTTGATAGTGGGCAAAGGCCGATTCAAGATTCCCCTGCTGTGCCATGATGTTGCCCAATTCAAATTCGACCCGGGCTGACAACACATTCTCTCTCGTCCCGGAGGTAGCCTGCAATTCTTCTTTGCTGGCGAGTAGGTGGCGCTTGGCGGCATCCAACTCGGAGCCTTCCAACGAAAGCGAGGCCCCCCACATAAATTGGGCAATTGCGCGAATGTTGGCATGGGGATGATCCGCATAGGCTTGTGCTAGCTCCATGACCGCAGGATAGCGTGCTTGCAAGATCAGCGTTTCGCTCAAGCCTTTGAGCGCGTCATCCAAAGTTTCAATTTGGTGTTGGATGGGCTCCAAATCGAGAGCTTGGCGCAAGGTTTCCTCCGCTGCGCTCAATTCGCCTCCATGAAGTTGTGCATTGCCCAATGCAACAAGTAGCTCCGGTAGTTCATTGGCGGGTGTGGCGACGAGGGCTTGGCGAAAGAACACTGCTGCCGATTTCCATGCGGCCAAACGTACCGCGCGTTCACCTGCGCGGCGTGCGTACTTGGCGGCCAAATCAGGTTGATCGCCTTCGGCATAATGTTGCGCAACCAGCCCAGCCACTTCATCCAGGCTATCATCGTGGATGCTTTCTAGCGCTGAAGCCACGCGGCGGTGAAGCAGGCGATGGCGCAATTCGCCCACCTCCTGATAGGCGACTTCCATCGTCAATGTATGGTCAAAGGCAAAGCGTTGTTCATCCAGGGCGTGGATAAGACGGGCTTGGCGCAACTCATCGAGTGCATCCAGCGTGGCACTATCGGAGAGAGCCGCCACGCGTCCAACAAGCTCAAATTCAAACTCACGGCCAATGGCGACTGCCGCATCCAACACGCGTCGCCCTGCATCCGACAGCGTAGCAAGACGCGATTGGAGCAATGCATAGACGGTGGGGGGGACTACAGGCGTGGATGGCAGTAAGGTCAGGTTAACTCCACCATCGGGCAAGAGAATCTGTTCATCGCGGATATAGCGTACCAACCCCGCAAGGACAAAGGGGTTGCCCTCTGAAGAGCGGTAGAGCCAATTGCCCAGAGGATAACCATGGGTGGGGCTGAGCCAGCGGGCCAGTGCCATCACAGCTTCTACTTCCAGGCGATCCAACTCTAGCCGTGCCAGGAGATCCTCGCGCAACAGAGTTTGTTCTAAGATCGCCAGTTCTGTCCCTGGTTGCGCTGGACGGCTTGCTGCTAACAAGGTGATGGGCAGTTGTGCCGCGGCTGTCTGGCGTACTAAGTAGCCGAGCAGACCCAGGGTGGCGGCGTCGGCCCAGTGCAGATCATCAATAAAGAGAATTAAGGGCTGCTGCTCTGCCAGGGCCGCTAAGAGTTGGAAGATACCTTCCCACAGGCGCGACTCATCGGGCGCGCGCATGGCAGTGGCAGGATCAGGCTCGGCTATTTCGGGCAAGAGGCGTGCAATTTCCCGCCACCAGACTGCCGGTAGTTTGAGGCGCGGGCGTAGTGCTTCCCAGGCTTGCGTAGCAACCAGGCTGCGCAGCGCTTCAATAATCGGCTGAAGGGGCAGGCGGCTTTCCAGTTGGCGGGCACGTCCGATCAGCACCAGAGGTGGGGGCATATCCCCATCCGCCATCTGCACCTGGGCAATGTAAGTTTCAAGCAGGCGAGTTTTGCCCATGCCAGCCTCGCCTTCCACCAAAATCAACTGGTGGGCTGTACGCAATTCAGCCAAGCGGCGCAATTCACCGGCACGCCCGGTAAAGGGCGG
>CAMPHP010000816.1 GCA_946885925.1 uncultured Litorilinea sp. | reverse complement strand
TACAAGTCACAGTACAAATCGCAGATCACGCTCAGATTGCGACTCGCACGAAGAAACTGCGACTGCTTAAGATTCCATCCGCGGTCGATAATGTGATTCGCGTGTAATAGAATCACATAGAACCAAGTATGAATAGCATCTTCACAAACGTGCTCCCGTTATGGATGAATATGTCGTTCTCCCACCAACAAAGTCCAGCTAAATCCTACTATAACAACATTGATGCCAGGTGAAACGAAAACTGGCATCAGAGAAGGAATCCTCGCGCATTTTCTTGCCATGAAGTGGGAGGCACAGGACGTTAAAGCGCGCGAGTCAGGCTTTGCTGGACTGATACACACGAAAGGCAGTAACAAATGCGTAGAGTTTGCTGTGGATACTGGAAGACCCCGACAACCAATTGTGTCACAGCCATGTACGCCAAGACAAGCGGTACGCACTCGTCTTGGCATGGCATACGCCTAGGGGCATCCATCTTAATGGCACTGCTTGTTTTGCTCACCACAGGCGAACAAACCTGGGCGCAAGAGGAGGTATTGCAGGATAACGAGCTAACTGTATTGGACTATCGAATCGTCGATACGAGTGATGCGGGCATTCATAATCCAAAAGCCATAGCATACTCATCGAATGCAGATCTTTTCTTCGTGCTTCAGCCCACCACGCAAAACCAATATGAGCTGTTCTCGATCACACCCTATGAACACGTAATCGAACAGACCACAATTGGGGTTGCCACATCCGGGTCCATTCATATGACCGTGGCGCAGGAACGAGGGAGTCAGGGTGAGCGGCTGCTGATCCTAACAGCGGAGGAGGTTCTTGAGCTTTCCATCGGATGGAATGGCGCGTTAGCACCTGTCACCAGCCCCATCCGTCACGCCATCTCCAACTGGCAGGTTACTGATCCACAAGGGCTTGTGGTGGATGCGGGCAGCGGCAATCTCTATATTCTAGACGCTGCGACCCAAACCATTGTCGAAATCGCACCAAACGCGGAAGGCAACTTCAGCAATACAACGATCGCGAGTCATATCACCCTTGCTTTGCCCAGTGGCGCATCCATCCGTGGGCTTGCGCGCGATGAGAGCACTGGCGTCTTCTACACGCTAGATACCAACGGTGATGTAGCCTATGAACTGGCTGCGACCGGAGAGTTGCAGCAGAGCTATTCATTGGCGGGGATTGGGTTGACCGCTCCCCAGACGCTTATCCTTGCGCCGAGCGCAGACAACACAGACGACCCGGCCGCGCTAGACCTCTTTGTTGTCGATTCGATTGCAGATACCGCACAATCTGCGGAACCGTCAGTGAGCGATCCAACGCTTGGTACTTCTGGACGCGTTGTCGAACTCTTCCTGACACCGTGGGGCGGGATCAAAGCACTCCCCCCCACCGTTAATGCGACCCTCGTACAGACAACCACGACTTCTACTTACGTACCACCAAGCCCCGATCCATCAGGTATTGCGTTTCTCCCCAATACCAACACGCTCTTTATTGCTGATGGAGATGTTGATGAAACATCAATCTTCGTTGGCAATAATCTCTGGCAAACTACGCTTTCAGGCGCTTACGTAGGCAGCTACTCGGCAATTGTGCCAACTGACACAAAGGCAGTTAATGAGCCAGTCGGAATCGCCTATGCGGCCCCCGGTGAATACCGCACCAATGCACACTTGTTTATCTCAGACGACAACCAAGGTGGCTGGATCACGGTCGTGGATTTAGGTGCTGACGGCACTTATGGTACCGCCGATGATCTCCGCTCTCAATTTGAGACATCCGCTTTTGGGTCGGGCGATCCAGCAGGAATTGCTTATGATAGCTGGAATAATGTCCTCTATATTGCCGATGGCGTGAACCTGGAGGTCTATCGTATCGCTCCAGGCAGCAACGGGATCTTTGATGGTGTAGCCCCAGGCGACGACCAAGTGACACACTTTGACGTGAGCAACCTGGATATTCCTGACCCGGAAGGTATTGAGTTTAATCCGGATAACGGTCATCTCTATATCATGAGTCGTGTTAACGACAAGATCGCCCAAATGTTGCCCAATGGCGCGCTACTTCAGTACATCAACATCTCCGCCGCAAATGCCATATCACCCGCAGGGCTTGCTATCGCACCCTCCAGCACGAATCCATCGGATAGGCACCTGTATATCGTGGATCGTGGCATTGATAACAGCTCCAGCAATACTCAAAACGACGGTATGCTCATCGAAATGTCCTTCCCTCCGTCGGGGAACTTTGCCCCTATCGTGAATGCGGGAGAAGACCAGATCATCGTCATTTCAGCCACAGCCTGGCTGACTGGCACCGTCATTGATGATGGGTTGCCCAACCCACCCAGTGTTATTACTACCACCTGGAGCCAGGTCAGTGGACCCGGTACAGTGACCTTTAGCGCACCAAGCTCTACCCAAACTACGGCAACCTTCCCCAGCTCTGGTGTCTATATCCTGCGCCTGACTGCCACAGACGGTGAGTTGGTGACCGACGATGATATAGTCGTTACTGTCGCGGCATCCGCCGGACAAGCCATTGTCGAACGTCGCGTTACGGCCTCTGCTGATGATGCTGAGGAAAATGGGACAAATGGCAGTGTCTCGGTGACTAACGGCGATCTCGAACTCGGCTTTGACAATGCAACGCCCCAGTTCGTGGGAGTACGCTTTAATACGATTAACATCCCGCGGGGAGCAACAATCCTCAATGCGTATCTCCAATTCACCACAGACGATTCCATAACGGCCTCCAATACAGCAGATCTCACCATCCGCGGTCAGGCTGTCGACCACGCAACCGCATTCGTTACAACAACATTTAAT
>CAMPHP010000815.1 GCA_946885925.1 uncultured Litorilinea sp. | reverse complement strand
ATTCAGTATCATCTGCGTTCATGCTCCAGAGTTTATAATAGGCTTCAGAGGGTCTTGCGCAGCCAGTAGTAGATTTGGCCCTGTGGATAGTTGTCAAGCTTTCCAACAACCTCGTATCCCAATTGTTGATAGAACGACAATGCCTGAAATCCAAAGGTAGTTGTATGCGCATAAGAGCACCCTTCTTGTCGCGCCTGAGTTTCCATCATCGCCACGAGATGCTGGCCAATCCCCTGACCACGAACGTTCTCCTCAACGGCCATGACGTCGATTCGCAACCAGTTCCAGTATATCAGGAAGATCGCACCTCCAAGCAGGGTGCCGTGTGCATCCATAACACGAATGCAAAAGGACTTTGCCTGGGGTGGAGCGACCGCTGCGGCAGAATGGTTGTACTCGTTCAGAATGTTCTGCAAATAGCGGAGAAATTGGTTATCCGCTTGCGCTTCGGTCACAAATGCATACGCCTCTGTCTGATCGCTGTGCATCGTTTTTACTCCGTCTGTTCCCAATGGCGAAGTGCCCGGGTGAATAGCATCGCTGCGTTCGTCTCTGGCGCGACGATGGCACTTGGCAACGGAGCCATGACACGCTCCGTGCAGATGTGCGGTGCAAAGCGGGACGGCACAAACAGCCAACGGCAGATTGCCTGGACAGTCAAAGCGTGAAGCGTACCGCTATTCCTGGTGTACATGGCTACGACAAGGCCAAAAATGTGAGGGGATGCAAACGTCATCTGCTCGTTGACACCTAGGTCTGCTCATGGCTGTTGTCGTAACGACCGCCTGTGTCCAGGAACGTGATGGGGCCTTGTCCCATTGATTTTCTCCATCTCTATTCCACAGTGATTAATCGGTTGTGATTAAGGATTTGATTAGGGAAAACAAGTTGCTTGGGGAACGAAGAGAGGACGAACGAGCAACACAGATCAAAGCGGCTGATAGGATTACATACGCTTCAGTACCAATTCTTCCAACGCTACCGCCGCGCCATCAGCATCTACAGGCGGCGCATTGTATTGGGCAACAGCCATGACGCCCGGTGTCGAATTACCCATTGCCACACCAAAGCCCACTGCTTCAAGCATGGGAATGTCGTTGTCACTATCACCAATGGCAAGGACACGCTGCGGGTCAATATTGAGCAATGTACACAAATGGCGCACGCCCAAACCCTTATCAACCCCTTGTGCTGTCCCTTCCACCAGCCGTGGATGGGTGCGGGTAATGGTTAGCTCTGGGCTAAAGCGGCTCGATAGCTCTGCTACCAGATCCACACCATACACATCCCGATCTTCCACGACGATGAACTTGAGCGGGCAGCGCGCTGTTGGTGAGGCCAGCATCGGTGCAAAGGTGGGCTGCGGGCTGCGCGGGAAGCCAAATACGTGGTCGAGGAACTCTTCATCACCATTGCTGCGGTTTTGATAGATGTGGATGCGGCTGTCATCATCGTTGAAATAGAGCGCGGTGACATAGGGCTGGCTGTCGATCCACTCCGCAGCCTGGCGCGCCAAGAGCAGCGGAATGGTGGTTTCGTTGAGAATTTCGCCCGTCACAGGGTCGCCAACGACCGCGCCTTGCGTAGTAACCACGGGCGTTACAATGCCCAACTGGACAATATGTTCGCGCACATAATCCAGGGTGCGTCCGGTGGCAATCGTGACAGGAATGCCCGCCGCTTGAACGGCGGCGATAGTCGATGCCACACGCTCGCTGATTGGTGCGTGACGATAGAGGTCGAGGATCGTCCCATCCAGATCTAACACGACGAGGTCAAAAGGACGCCCCGTCGTGTTAGACGAGGCGTTAACCGGTAGGTTGGGCGGCATGATGGGTGCAGTCACGATTGAGCTTCTACCAGTGCGGGGCGGCTGTGGCGTACGATCAGCAGCACCACCGAGACGATGATGGCAGCACCCGCCAACAGATGCACCATGTTAAAGGGTGTGCCGGGGAAGAACCACGAATCGGTACGCAGGAACTCCAACATAAAGCGCCCCAAAGGATACCAAATCAAGTAGAGCAAGAAGAGGTCGCCGGGGCGCAGGCTGTCTTCAAAGCGGCGCGAAATCCAGAAGAGCAGCCCAAAACCAATGAAGTTCCAGAGAGATTCATAGAGAAAGAGCGGGTGGAAGAGTGTGCTCGCAGGATAGAGCGTCATATCATTGTAGGGAGGGATGCGCGCAAATTCATCAATTCGCAATCCCCAGGGCAGCGTAGTGGGTGGGCCGTAGAGTTCTTGGTTGATGAAGTTGGCCCAACGACCAATCGCTTGGCCCAACGGCAGCCCCAGTGCAATCGCATCCAAATAGATCAACGGAGGCAAATTGTGGCGGCGCGTGTAGATCAGCGCGGCAATCCCCCCAAAGATAAAAGCGCCAAAGATGTGGATGCCCCCCGTCCAAATCTGCAAAATCGCCCAGGGATTTGAGAGATAGTAGCCCAATCCATCTGGCCCGCGCGGCGACTGGATAAAGACATAGTAGAGCCGCGCGCCGATCAGCCCGGGGATCAGAATCCATAGGAGGAGATCCCACATAGCGTCGCCGTTTTGACCTTTGCGTTCAACATAGCGCGCGGCCACCCAAGCAGCGATCAGAATGCCTGTGACGATGAGCACACCATACCAGCGCAGCGTGAAGGGTCCGATTTGGAGCAAAATAGGATCGACAGGTGGTTGCATAGATTTTATCTCACTATTCCAAGTAACCCAGCGCACGCAGACGGCTGCGCAGGTTGCTATCTTCAGTCTGGACAATGTGACCCGCGGTCAAGGCAGCCGCCTCGGATTGGCGGGTGAAGTGGTGTCGCCGCTTCTCGAGCAGCCGTACACCCGTC
>CAMPHP010000814.1 GCA_946885925.1 uncultured Litorilinea sp. | reverse complement strand
GCTAGAGACTCCCAGCAAAGGCCAACTACAAAGATCATGGGAACAAATTGTGTGGGCGGATAATTTGGAGCGCACGCCTGTCAGTTCTAGAATGATGGGATAGAACAGATGTTAGGATATTACTTGTGCGATATTACGTATGAAATTACGTATGAAGGTCTAGAAGCAGGAGCCATGTGAGTAAGCATCCGGTACAAGTAGTTTTGGCATCCTCCAGCCCACGGCGACAAGCATTTTTGCGTGACTTAAAGCTCCCCTTTACAGTCATACCAGCCGATATTGACGAGACACCCCTGCCAGGGGAAGCGCCTGCTATGTTGGCCTTGCGCTTGGCAAGCCACAAGGCCCAGTTGGTTGCTGCCAAGTTTGACGCGGGTGAGCGAACGGTCATTATTGCGGCAGATACGGTAGTGGCGTTGGGAGATATGCTCTTGGGCAAGCCTGAAGATAAGGCCGATGCCAGCCGGATGCTATTCCTGTTACGCAATTGTGCCCACGAGGTCCACAGCGCGGTTAGTGTCCTCGATAGTGCAACCGGTCAGACAGAGACAGTGGTGAATACGACGACTGTGTGGATGCGCCGGTATAGCGACATGGAGGTGGCACTCTATGTGCGGTCGGGCGATCCGATGGATAAAGCAGGGGCCTATGCTATCCAACACCCCACCTTTGAACCAGCCCGGGTTATCAACGGTTGTCTTTCGGGGGTGATGGGTTTGCCTCTGGGAGATTTGCGCGATCTGCTGGCGCACGTGGGTATTACGCTGTCAACCGATGTTGTGCCGGTTTGTGAGGCCCAGACTCACTTCAGATGTTGTCAACGGCAACGTTAACACGCCTACAGCCAGACTTTTACCTTAATGCTATAATGATACCGTTGGAGCAATGGTGAAGAACTAGCCCTGGGAAGGGCCAGTTATAACGCTGTACAAGGGGTGGCGTTTGTCCAGACTTGATCCGGATCACGATTTTGATTATGAAGAGTTGGCCCAACGCGCCGGACGCGATTTGCCCCGCTCGCGCAAGGCTAAGCCAAAGCGTGCCTCGAAGAATTTGCTGCGCGGCATTGTCATGCGGGCGCGTGGCCATCATTATGATGTCTCTATCCTGCGCCAAGATGGACATCCTGGTGGGGAGGTGCGTCTGTGCGAGGTGCGCGGGCGGTTGATGCAAGAGCGGGGCCGCGACACGCTGGTGGCAGTTGGAGACTATGTGTGGATCATCCCGGTAGGTCGCGACCGCGGGCAGATTGAGCGGGTGGAGGAACGTCATAGCGTTCTGAGCCGCCAGCATCCCGGTGTGGCGGTGCCTGCCGAATATGTGAGCTTGGCAAACCCGGATCAGGTATTGATCGTCTTTGCGATTGCCGAACCTGAGCCGCATCTGCGGATGCTTGACCGTTTCTTGGTAATTGCCGAAGCCAACGAACTCCCTGCTATCATCTGTGTCAATAAAGTAGATTTAGTGAACATAGAGGCTGCGGAAGAACTCTTTGGCCTCTATAGCGACATTGGCTATACAGTAATCTACGCCAGCACAGTGACCGGCGATGGCATTGAAGCGTTGCGCGAGGTGTTGAGTGACAAGGTGACTGTGATCAGTGGCCCCAGTGGTGTGGGCAAGAGCAGCCTGCTCAATGCGATCCAGCCGGGTTTGAATATTCAGATTGGGGATCTGCGCGAAGTATTAGGCAAGGGCAAGCACACGACGCGCGCGGCGCAGCTTTATCCCTTGTCATTTGGCACCGGTACATTTGTGGCGGATACACCTGGTATTCGTGAGTTGGGACTCTATGAAATTGACAAGCAGAATCTGGGGTTCTACTTCCGAGAGTTTGTCCCCTTTATTCATAGCTGCCGCTATCCAAACTGTACCCATGACCATGAACCAGGTTGTGCAGTACGAGCCGCAGTGGAGCAGGGTGTGATTTCAAAAGCGCGCTATGATAGCTATTTGCGCTTACTCCATGGTGAAGAGTAGGTGGTGAAGAGTAGGTGGTGAAGAGTAGGCGAGCAGTAGATGAAGGATAGACGGGGGCGCAGAAGATGATAATGGAAAATTTAGTATGGATAATTTATTAGCAGGATTGAATCCAGAACAAGCCAAAGCCGTTCAGACCGTTCATGGGCCAGTTTTGGTCCTGGCAGGGCCAGGTTCGGGTAAGACGCGCGTGCTGACGCGGCGCATTGCCTATCTCATTGATGAGGCAGGCATCGCGCCGTGGAATATCTTGGCGGTGACTTTTACCAACAAGGCTGCACGCGAGATGCGCGAACGGGTGGAATTGATCTTTGAGGACAAATTTGGCAAGCCACTGCCGGGACAACCGCCACGTTTGGGCGGGTTGACCATTGGTACGTTTCATAGCGTTTGTGCGCGGGTGATGCGTGTGGAGAGCGCGGCGATTGGCTTTAATCGCGACTGGGTGATCTATGACACGGCGGATCAACTGTCGTTGGTGCGTGGGCTGCTGCGCGACATGAATCTGGACGAGAAGAAGTATAGCCCCCAGGCAATCCGGGCGCATATCAGCAACCAAAAGAATGAATTGATTTCCCCGGAAACCTACAAGGCGCAAACTTATTTTGATGAGATTGCGGGGCGGGTCTATCGCCGTTATCAAGATGCGTTAAAAACCAATAACGCGATGGATTTCGATGATCTATTAATGCGTACGACGTTGTTGATGCGTGACAATCTTGAGATACGTACGAAGTACCAGCAGAAGTGGCAGTATCTATTGGTGGACGAATTCCAGGACACCAACGATGCGCAGTATGAACTGTTGCGGCTGTTGGCGAACGAACCACAAGGGGGGCGCAATATATTTGTGGTGGTTGAT
>CAMPHP010000813.1 GCA_946885925.1 uncultured Litorilinea sp. | reverse complement strand
GTGTAGGGAATTAGGATGGAAATAGGACTGGAAAGCCACTCATTCTGATTGCGCGGCATGGATGGAGTTCTGCGCTTCAGCAATGCGGCTTTGGGCGAGCGCGAAATAGTCAGGGTCGATCTCAAACCCCACATAACGCCGCCCACTCTTCACAGCACCCACGGCTGTCGTACCCGACCCCAAGAATGGATCCAACACCACGTCTCCGACATAAGAATAGAGCTGAATGACCCTTGCTGCTAGTTCTACCGGAAAGGGAGCCGGATGCCCGACACGCTTGGCTGATTCGGGCAAAATATCCCATACGGACAACGTGGCTTCCATGAACTCGTCCCGCTCAATGTCAGACTCGCCGCGTTCGAGGCGGGAAAATTCGCCTTTGGCAAAGACAAGCAGATACTCGTGAACATCGCGCAAGCGTGGCGCGCGGGCGCTGCGCCAACTGCCCCAGGCGCAGCTTCCATTGGCTCCTTTGCCTTTGCGCCAAATAATCTCGCCCATTGGCAAAAAGCCCGCGGCCATGTGGACGGCGTAGAAATAGGCATGGAGGGGAATGTAGGGTTTGCGTCCCAAGTTGGCAATATTGACCACATAGCGCCCGCCCGGACGCAGCGCGCGGTAGACTTCATCCGCCACGGCGCGAATCAATTCCAAATAGCCATCCAGCGACATATTGGCGTCATATTCCTTACCCACATTGTAAGGGGGCGAGGTGAAGGCCAACGCCACACCATGATCGGGAATGGGGGTCATACTCGTCGCAGATTGCAGATAGATTTGGTCTGCCCAACCCTCAGGCGCAGGCACAGCCACGGGCTCTGACGAGGTCGCCGTTGGGATAGGTGTTCCTTGATAGAGGCTACGGCTATAAAAAGTTGACGCATCGTGAGATTCGCGGCGGGATGCGCCAAACGATGAAGTAACAGTCTTGGTCATGGCATATCTCAATGGAGGAGCGCATACTTGGACTTATCAAAAGTTATCCGATCCACAGTATAGCCCCAGCCGCGGCCTACAACAATTCGCCTGTCGCGCGGCGCTCATTCATGCATAGCTTTTGCCTCTGGATAGGAGCAAACTGGTACAATAAAGCTAGCTCAAGTTGCTGCCCCAGGGACTCCCGCCGTTGGGCGCAGGAGGAATCCCCTTCTGCAATGCCCCGCTATCCGAACTGCGTGGCAAACCAACCTTCCTCGACAAGTATCTTGGAGAACGTCTATGACGAACCCTGCTCCCAACCATAATCCGCACAAGCTAGACCCTGCCGACCTCCGCCCCAAGGGCGGGTTACGTTCACGCCTCTTTGCCATAATGATGGCTCGGGGTTCCGATGTCCATGACGCCTTCTTAGCGCCCTATAAGCGTCGCCTCCTGAGTGATCTCCGCGGCGAGATCATGGAAATTGGCCCTGGCAGCGGCCCCAATCTTGCCTACTACAGCCCCGATATACACTGGATTGGCGTAGAACCTAATCCCTACATGCACGACTATCTGCGCGCCAGCGCAGCCGAGCAAGGCCGTACAATTGACCTGCGTACAGGCCATGCCGAAGCACTCCCGGCTGAAGACGAAAGCATGGATGCCGTGGTTAGCACGCTTGTCCTCTGCTCGGTACATGACCTAGATGCCAGCTTGGCAGAAGCGCGGCGCGTTCTCAAACCTGGTGGGAAATTTGTCTTTATCGAGCATGTAGCAGCAGCAAGGGGGACGGGGTTGCGGCGGGTGCAAAATTTTGTGCGTCCGCTTTGGCGTGCTGTAGCCGATGGCTGTCAGCCCAACCGCGAGATTGGGAAGCATCTTGAACAGGCAGGCTTTGCCGAGCTTCACATCGAATACTTTGATGTAGCAGTGCCCGTGGTGAAGCCGCACATTGCGGGTTATGCAGTAAAATAAACCAAGTTGCTGCCCTTGAGGTACGCTCCGCTTTGTCACCCCTACGAGGTGACAGAACTGCGTACATCTGTCATGCTGCGCCCCGGGGCGGGTAGCAACATAAGGTAAACCATAGCTTCTTAAACCATCCAAGCACATGACAAGCCAAGCACATGACAAGGTTTTGCTGGTGTCGCCTGACCCAATCACCCAACAACAAGTCACCACACAATTAGAAGCTCTCGCTGACCCCGAAACGGCCAAAAATTCTGCCCGTTTTTTCAAAACCGGCCCAGGAGAGTATGGCGAAGGGGATCACTTTCGTGGCATTCGTGTGCCGGTGTTACGCACCTTAGTAAAGCAATTCCGTGGGCTGTCCCATGCCGGTGTGCTGGCGCTGCTGCAATCGCCCTGGCATGAAGACCGGCTCTTGGCTCTGTTGATTTGGGTGGAACAATATCGCCGAGGTGACAGAGCACGCCGCCAGCAGATCTTTGACGACTATCTGGCAAACACCGCATACATCAACAACTGGGACCTGATTGACACTTCTGCCGAGCATATTGTGGGCGCGCACCTCTTTGCCCATGTACAGGATGCAGGATCCAGCGATCTGCTCACCACCCTCGCCCACTCGCCCAGTTTGTGGGAGCGGCGCATCGCCATCATGGCGACCTTTCACTTTATCCGTAAGGGCAGCTATGCCGAGACCTTTCGCATCGCCGACCTCCTCCTCCATGACCGTCACGATCTGATTCACAAAGCAGTAGGATGGATGTTGCGTGAAGTGGGCAATCGCGACTTGGCTGCGGAGGAAGAATTTCTGCTCTCCCGCTATACCACCATGCCACGCACCATGCTGCGCTATGCTACCGAGAAGTTTCCCGAAGAACGCCGCCAAGCCTATCTACGCGGCACGCTCTAAGAGGGGCAGCGCATTAGGCAGAGAGACCCGCTCCAGAAGGGGTTGG
>CAMPHP010000812.1 GCA_946885925.1 uncultured Litorilinea sp. | reverse complement strand
ATCGCTACAGGCGAGCGCATTGTGACCCGCTTTGGCTTCCGCGAGCTTTTTGAGAAGCAAGCCTGTCACATCATCCAGCCCGACCTCTGCCATTGTGGTGGGCTTTGGGAGGCCAAGAAGATCGCGGCGATGGCCGAGACCTATTATATGGGAGTTGCGCCCCACAACCCGCTAGGGCCAGTTGCCAACGCTGCCGCCTTACACTTTGCCCTAAGCACTCCCAATTTCCTGATCCAAGAGGATATGCTGACCGATGTACCGTGGCGGTGGGATGTGGTGCAGCACAGCCTCAAGACCGAGCAAGGCCACTGGCTGGTTGCCGATGCGCCGGGATTAGGCATCGAAGTCGATGAGCGTGCCGCGGCAAAACACCCCTTCCAACAAGAGGTAATCCATGCCATTAGCACGCGCGCCCATGACAACGCCATTTTGGACTGGTAATCTGCTCCCCATACACTCTTGACAATACGCCCTACTGCGAAAGCCTTCCTTGGAGCCGGGAACCCTCTGGGTAGCTCCGAGGAAGGGATACGCGCGGCGAACACCCGGCACAGAGGTGCAGCCCCTACGCTTCTACCCCTACGCTTCTAGAGGAAAATTACTTTATAGATCACATCTTCCAGGCTACAATGAAACGAGGTACAGGGCGGCTGCATCGCCGTTTATCCGAACCCACGCCCAGTCACCTACCATCCACCTAATCCCGATGTCAGGAGGACTCATGGACACCTTTGCGTCTGAGGTGCTGGATAAACTGCGTACCTATGACACACCGACCATCTGCAACTTGATTGAGCTTTTTGAAGTGCGCCCGCGTAACATGGGTTATATGGATGCACGCATCAAGGCTTGTTTTCCCGAAATGCCGCCCATTGTCGGCTTTGCTTCCACCGCTACCTTCCGTGCATCAGCACCGCCGAGTGGCAGTGATGGTTATGGTAGCGTGCAGACTCAAATTGAACGCTTTGCCGATCTCTCCGGCCCGGCCATTGTAGTCTTTCAAGATGTGGACGAACCCTCAGTAGCGGCGACTTTTGGCGAGACCATGAGTATGACCTACCAGGCGTTTGGTGCCGTGGGACTGATTACCAGCGGCAGCGGGCGCGATCTAGACCAGGTACGCGCCCTCAACTTCCCTGTTTTTACAAACGGCATCTGCTGCTCGCACGGTTACAGTCATATTCCCCAAGTACACGTCCCTGTGCATGTGGGCGGCATCGTGGTCAATCCAAATGACCTGCTACATTGTGACTGTAACGGAGTCACCACCATCCCTATAGAAATCGCTGCGGAGGTGGCGGACACTGCTTATGAGTATGTGGCGGCGGAAGCTGTGATCTTGGATGCGCTACGCAGCGGCACCCCTTCGCCCAAGTTGTACGCCGATGCACGTAAGGAGGCGGTGGAACGCATGGAAAAGTTGCGCGCCCAGGTCTCGCGAGCGGCGAAGAAGTAATGATAGTCTGTGATTCCTCCCGTTGGTCGGAATGACAGGTTGACCAGCTTTTCCACCAGACGTAAGAAGCTTTGTGCCAATATGCAATGAAGCCGGCTGTCGTCGTTGACAACCGGCTTCATTTTCTGAAAATTGATCAGGTACAGGCAAGTTAGTTGTGAACCGGATTCAGCCATTAGCCTAATTCCGGGGTGACATTTGTTTCGATTGGGATAGCGGGACTTTGCGGCTTGCGGCGGAGGAGTGAACTCCACCAATTCTGCTGCGGTTGTCGTACCATCCGAGCCAGGCGCACCTTTTGGGCTTCCTGGATGAGTTCAGCTTGGCGGGAGCGCGTGAGTTCCCATAGGTGTTGTTCTTGCAAGAGTTGCATCTTAGCCTTTTCCTTTGCTTGCTCCGTTGGCTTGTTGCCTGGGAAGCGGGTGAAGTCGAAATAGCTTGGCGAGATGGTTGGTCTAGCTTCTCTTGCGTCAGTCGCGCTACCGGCCCGTTTGGATTCAGCTTATCTTGGCATTTACCAGTGTGTGCTGAACCTCTGATTTCACCGACCGCAGCGAACCTAACAACTGGCGGTTGGAACGAGCAAGCAGTTTGACCATGCGACTGAGCAATGTCTCGGTGCCGTTGGCTCTTGCCAGTCGGGCAAGTCGAGCCTGAGCAGCTTCACGAAGCATTTCTTCGTGACGGGCCCTAGCGGCCTGTGCATCAATTGGGAACATCATGGCGCTGCCTCCTAATTAGTACTTGCATCCACCTGGAGAGGTGGTGTATATTGATTGTGCAAATACACAACATAGACAAAAATAGCACACAAAATTATGCTTGTCAATACACAAAATGGAAATTCGTGTAACTAGTCTAATGAGGTTGTGTACTAGGGGATGTGGGCAGATCGCGTCCTTAGATAACCTTCCTCGAAGCCACCCAGCGGGGGTTCCGGCTTTGAGGAAGGTGGTAGCGGGAGAAGGTCGTGGACGAGAAGATCAACAACCAAATAATAAAAACAGATGCGCCTCTAACCGAGAATTACTCGAGTAGCGCAGAGCCCCGACAGCAAGCCGAGCATTTGACCGTACACTTGCTCAGTAGGACAAACGACACTACCCGCATCGACATGCTGTGTGAGCTGGCAACCAGTGCCGCCAACTTTGCCGCCGAACTCAGCTTATCGCCAACTTTGGTCGCAGCCACATATTTACACAATTTTGTGTATAATCAGCTAATATCTCCGGATGAAATAGAGGCAGCTTGTGGAGAACGCGTGGCGTGGCTCTGTGCGGAAGCAACGCGTATCTTGGGCGAGCGTAGCGAAGCAGGCGCGCGGGGAAAGGCACGAGCACGCCAACGCGTGCGCTATTACGTTGCCGCCTATCGGGATCCAGAGTTGGGGCTATTGGC
>CAMPHP010000811.1 GCA_946885925.1 uncultured Litorilinea sp. | reverse complement strand
AAAATAGGGTTCAACGATAGCCCAAGCATGTTCCTGCAATTCTTCTGCGCTCAGATGCTCAGGGTTTCCACTGATGCCCTCTTGCATGATATTGGCGTATTCACTAACCTGATGGTAAATCGGCAGCAGATAATCAACACCCGCTAAAACAAGTGGGGACTGCTGTTCACGGAAGATCTCTTTTAGGCCAGCATCCACCAGGTTAAGGTATCGCTCGATTCTGACCTTTTGTTCCTCGTCGCCCACACCATGTCCGTGAAACATGGCATCGCGTGTGCCACCCTGCGCCGTCCTGGTGTGAAATTGCAGTTGCTTTTCTGGCTCATCGGACTGGAGCGCTTCGTCAAGACTCCCAGGTGTACCTTCTGGTAAGTCAAGTTGACCGATACTGTGACGTGTTCCCTCAAACAAGCGAACTTCATTCTGGCTAATTGCCAAGATGTAATAGTGCCCATTGTTTGTGAACAGTGGCAAAACGGGTTTTACATAATAGGAGCGAGCAACAACTACCATTTCATTCACACTGAATGGCAGACGATAATAATGGAAGTCATTTGATGATATAAACACAGCTAATCCATCGTACTGGTGTCGCCAAAACTCTGTATTATCCAATAGCGCTTGCGCAGGCTGAAGGAATGCACCCGCCTTGCCTGGACCCATGCCGTTGTCTAGCAGCCACTGTTCAGCATCTCGAAGAAGATTTCTAAAGCGTATAGTATCTTGTTGAGTTTCTGGACTAACGCGGTGTGTCGGCAAGAAAATCGAGACACTTGGACTTTGTATCTGTTGTGCTAACTCTTTTATCTGGGATAATGTCAAATTTTCCATAGGATTCCTCTGAATTCATCACTCCATAGCAGACAAGGACGAGCTAGTCAGACTGGCATCATCTTACTTGGGTTGCTCTGTGCAAATCACCTTGCATTGACGAGCATTGGCATATGTTATATATGGGGGAAATCTTGCGTCTATGAGTAGTACAGCATATCTAGATTACTATAACGAGCAGGGTGAGGATGTAACGCTATAGGGTATTTAAGAGTATATAGAGCTAATCGCCCCAGCATTCCTCTATACAGGGGGCGGGGCCTGTTTTCAACTTGATTCCAGTTTAGCTGTCAATCTGCTATGCCAATCTAGCTAGTTTATGGTGCGAAACAGAAGTATAAAAGGTAAGGGCAAAAGTACACAGACATAAGCGACAATCGAATCAACCACCATCAGGCTAGCTGGCGAGATGTTTGCCGATCCGGGTGAGATTATTGGCAATCACACCCCAAGCGACCCAGCGGTGGAAGCCCTCTAGGCCATGATTGCGACAGCGGTCAAGACCATGCTTGCGTTTGAGCACACTGATGCGGCCTTCCACGCCGATATGAAAGCGGCGCGCCCGTCTGAACCAAGGCTGCGCCTCGTGTTGGCGACGAGCGTCAGACTTATGACCCGGTTTGGGCAAAATAATGCGTTGGATGCCTTGCCGTTGCGCATAGGCTTCGTTGGTAGGCGAGTAGAGACCGCGGTCGCCACTGGCCTGGTGCGGCGGCTTGCCGAAGAGACGACGATGGCGGTCAAGAGCAGGCTGCCACTGTGTCTCATCGGGTGGGTTGCCGTCGAGGATGGACCAGTGGGTGACGATGCCGCCTTCCACTTCATCGAGCCACACCTTATGCCCAAACTCAGTTTCTTTGCCTGCTTTCTGACGACGAATGATACAGGTGTGTGGTTCAAAGATGCTGACGATCTTCTCGCTGGCTGGCACCGATTCTTGGGCAAAGACACGGCGGAGGGTCTGCGCAATCACCTGCTCAACACGGGGCAGATAGCTGGCTAAACGCTGGCAATGACGCAGAATCCCTTGACTGGTTTCTGTCTGCACGCATGTCAGTACAGCCTTGACTTGTTTCACGGTTGCTTGCGCCACCTGAACCAGACGCTGATAACTCTGTTGCATCTCAGCTTTAGCGTTTTCGCCTCGCCGTCGTGCATGCTGTTGAATGCTGCGGGCTATTTGACGAGCACTGTGCGTGCGATCTCGCAAGAGCATCGCTGCATGATCGAGCTTATCGCCCACAGCCATGCGCAGGCGTTTGAGGGTGCGCCCCAACACGCGCACGCCATCGGCCAACAACTTGCTGTCACTGGGATAGGCAATGTTCGTCTCGACCACCGTGCCGTCCGTGCGTAACTTGCGCCCTTGTGTCACGCGCAATTGTTGGGCGAGTTGGACGAGACGGGCGTTGAACGCAGCTAAGGTCTCTGCTTGCAACTGGTTGGCCCAACGCATCAAGGTGGTATCGTCTGGCACTTGCTCAAAGTAGACCCGGCAGAAGTGACGCAGTACCAGGCTGTCTTGCACTTGCTGTTCAGTCTGTTCATAGCTGAGGTTGTACAGATGCTTCACTGCCAACATGCGCACGATTACTTCCACCGGTGTCGATGAACGACCGGTTTGCGTCGTCTTGGCATAGCGTCGACTTAAGTCACCTTTGACCTGTTGGAATAACTCGATGTCATCAAGCACCTTATCAATCTCAACCAATACTTGATCCATGACCGAGGCATTCATTGCGATTTCCATGAAAAAGTTGTCAACGGCGTACCTATCACGTAACATATCCCTGACTCCTTTGTAGCTTAGGTATGGCGGTCGCAACTACCATCCTATCGCTTCAGAGGAGTCTTTCTGTTCGATTTACCCGTTTTGCACCATAAACTAGTTAGTAGAAATTGATAGACGCTCTGCGCTATGTCCTCTAGTTTTGAGTCTGCATCGTTCGAAATATCCACAGCTACTCCCCCGTTAGGGCCACCATCACGGGAGTTTGAGGCGACAACGGCAACATCCATGCCCGTC
>CAMPHP010000810.1 GCA_946885925.1 uncultured Litorilinea sp. | reverse complement strand
GAGCGTGCGGAAGAGGGTAATGCCTGTCAGCTTCTGGTTCATCAACCAGGCGACGAGAAGACCACCCACCAAACCCAGGGGTACACTTAAAAACGTGTAGACTGTGGTGACCTTGAGCGACTTGAAAAACAATTCGTCGTCTAGTGCAGCCTGATAGTTTTCCAAGCCGATAAAGGTTGACGGAGAAATAAAATCCCAGCGCGTAAAGCTGATCAACATAGAGGCAATGAGCGGGCCTGCTGTAAAGAGGATGAAGCCTAAAATCCACGGTGCTACACATACGTAGAAGAAAGCAGCCTCGCGAACTGCGGGCTTCTTTCGCCAAGCCACTCTTCCTGCGGTGCTTACCATCTTTAGTTGTGCCTCCTGCTTGTCAACGCGCCCCATTCATACCAGGGACTCCCTGGTGCTGGGGCCTTACCCACTTCTGTCATGTCACGCTCAGTAAGGCATTTCCTCTAAGGGAGCAGATCCAGAGAGACGCTGCTCATGGAATGGGGCGTAGCCCATCCTTACAGGAGAGGCGGCATGACAGAGCGGCGTGTGCCCTGTCATGCCGCGCCAAAGTGCCTCAAGAGAGAATGCTATTCATCCTGTGGAAATCTGTGCTCGTTGATCTTGCCCAATCGAGCCGGGTTATAGGTATAGATAATTGCTCGTCTGGGCGAATTGCTACGGTTGAGATCGGAGTAATGCAGCAGATAGGAATCAAAAAAGATCATCTCGCCAGCCTTCAGCGGCACCGGCACGATCTTGTCTTTGTCAATATAAGCTGGGTCGATCTCAAAGTGCCCACCCGCTTTGAACGGGTAGATTTGCTTGCCTTCGTGGCTTCCGGGAATCACCTGTAAACATCCATTGACTTCGTCTGCGTCATCCAGATAGATGAAACAGGTAATGAGTTCATCCGTATGCGCTCGCCAGCAGCAACTCCAATCTTGGTGCCAGGCATAGGGTGAGCCTCCGGGCAGCTTTAGATTGAGTTTGTCCTCGAATAGCGCAACTGGCTCACCAAAGATGGCACTCACCGGGTTGACGATCTTCTCATCGTAGGCCAGTTCGGCAAAGATCGGGCTTAGGTCGGAGATAGGCTCTAGCTTGCGGATCACCTTATCCATGCCCGGCTTGTGTTCCTCATCCAGATAGTTTGTCTCCCACTGGATGCGGCTGGCGTACTTTACCGGATTGTCCGAGCACAAACGGAGCAGCCGGTCTGACTCGTGGCGCATTTGAACGAGCTGTTCCTCGGTGAGGACGGACGGAGCGGTCAGATATCCGTCGCGCCAAAATTTCGCTGGATCCACATGCAATTCTGTGGTCACTTGAGTACCGACGGTCATGGTAGAGCCTCCAAAGGAAATAAATAGATTGAACTCTCTTGGCAAGCGGCAATTTGCTGCCACAACAGATTGGATATGCCTATCGAAGGGATCGATCAGGGTGTATCTCACGCTGAGGCCGGAGCGCCGCCATCTCCCTCCTCTGTTGGGACAGGCGTGGCGACATCACCGACAACAGGAGAGATGCCAGCAAGGCTTGTCCTCGTAAGAAATAGTCTCGTAAGAAATAGTAAGCTATGCGGGTGCTCCCGGTCTATACCCTCAACCTGAAATGCATCCGATCACCCAACATGCCAGCTACGACGAAAGAACGTCAAACGCAGCTATAGGTCAATCAGCGACGATAGCGCAACCACAAATAGGGACGGGAATAAACAAGAACGGGAACAAACAAGGACGAAGGAAAAAACAGACAGACAAATTGGCTAGAACAAAGGCATATAGTTGCCTGGGAAGTAGGTCGCAATAGCCATACATTCTGCTCATATCCGCCGGAAACGGCAACTATTCTGACGGATTTCCATCATATCATGATTGTTTGTGATGGAATGTGATATGATGTGACGATATATACCACTACTTTTTGCCTGTGTCAATCGCGTTTGCACCTAATTGAACACCCTGACGCCAACGCGTACATAAAACAGCGGCACAACTTAGTGGTTCATCAAACTCCATATACAACGTCATATACAGCCTCATATGTTCATACAGGTCATATATTCATATATAACGTCAAGGAGTATTAATCCGTGATCATGAACACCAACTTTTTGATTTCAAGCTATGAACGTCAGGAACAGCTTCATGATCTAATCACCAAACTGCAGCGAATTAGCATTGCACAGATCTGCCAGCACTTTTCCATTAGCGAAGCAACTGCGCGCCGTGACCTGGATGCACTGGCTGAAAAGGGAAAGATTCGCCGCGTGCATGGTGGCGCGATTGCAATCCGGCAGGCACCGCCAGAGTTGCCCGTCTTGCAACGCGCAGCGGAACAGGCTGAACACAAACGTCAGATTGGAAAACTTGCTGCCACATTGGTTAAGGATGGAGACACGATCTTCTTGGGCAGTGGAACCACCGTGTTAGAAGTGGCGCGCTGCCTACAGGATCGCCAACAACTTACTGTTGTCACCAATTCCTTGTTGGTAGTCAATGCCCTCAGCACCGCACCTGGGATCACCTTGATTGGCTTAGGGGGTATCTTCCGTCGAAGCGAACTTTCCTTTATCGGTCATATTACTGAACAGGCTGTAGCCGAACTGCACGCAGACAAGATCATCCTCGGCATCCATGCCCTTGATCCGGAGGGAGGACTTACGAGCGACTATCTACAGGAAACCATGACAGACCGGGCTATCCTTCGCAGTGGGAAACAGGTGATCATTGTCGCCGACCATAGCAAATGTGGACGGGTTTCCACTGCCTTTGTTGCCCCTATCACGGTGGTAAACACCTTAGTTACCAATCGTGACATTCAGGACAAACAGGTAGAGGAACTAGTTGCCAAAGGCATCCGTG
>CAMPHP010000809.1 GCA_946885925.1 uncultured Litorilinea sp. | reverse complement strand
ACAATGGATTTAGCAACGGTTGATCATCTGCTCACGACGACTCGCTCGGTGCGTAAGCGTTTGGATTTGACGCGACCCGTGGAGCCAGAAGTGATTGAACGCTGCATTGAGATCGCTACGCAGGCCCCATCCGGCTCGAACCGTCAGGGCTGGCATTTTATGGTGGTGACTGATGCGGCGAAGCGTAAGGCCGTTGCAGAGTATTACCGTAAGTCATTCGATGTTTATATTCGTAGCGGCGGGCCCAGAGGCAAGGACAAGGAAGATGACCCACGCCATGCGCGAGCCTCGCAGGTAAGAGATTCAGCTATCTACCTCTCAGAACATCTCCACGAAGTACCTGTACACATCATCCCCTGTATTGAAGGACGACCCGACAATCCTGCACCTTCCGCCCAGGCTGGCTTTTATGGCTCCATTCTGCCTGCTACCTGGTCATTGATGCTGGCGCTGCGCGCAAGGGGAGTGGGGTCGGCATGGACGACGCTGCATCTGCCCTATGAGAAAGAGGTAGCAGAGATTTTGGGCATTCCCGCCAACATTACGCAAGCGGCGTTGCTGCCCGTTGCCTACTTCACAGGTGAAGACTTTCAGCCAGCGAAACGCATTCCGGCGCGTGAGATTACCTATTGGGATAACTGGGGCGCGACACGTTAGGCTGGCTTAGTTGCTACCATGGGGAACGCACACTCTGTCACTCCGTAGGAGTCTCTCTGCCAGCCGCGATTTCAGAGAGACTCCTACGGAGTGACAAGGCATGCGGCATGACCGAGGTTGGTAGCCATTTAAGCTAGTTAAGTCCGGTGGGGCAAGCAAACCCTCGTTGTATAAGGAACTAGAACCAAGAAACTAGAACTGAGGAGAGCATGGAGCAGGAACCGATCCGCGCCGTCATCATTGGTACAGGCGGCATTGCCAAATCCCATGTGAATGCTGTGCGTCAGGCAAATGCACCCGTGGAGTTGGTGGGCGCAATGGATATTGACGCTGAGCGGGTGCAAGCCTTTGCGGCTGAACATGGTATTCCTTCAACCTTTACCGATGTAGACGTGATGTTGCAGACGGTACGCCCGCGTTTGGTGTTGATCGCAACGCCACCCAGCACCCATGCCGCATTGTGCATCAAGAGCATGGAGGCGGGCGCATGGGTCTTGTGTGAGAAGCCTCTGTGCGCGTCGTTGGCTGAGTTTGATGAAATTGAGAAGGCAGAACGGCGTACAGGCAACTATACCAGCAGCGTCTTTCAATGGCGCTTTGGCTCGGGTGGGCAACACCTAAGGCGGCTGATTGACGAGGGTATACTGGGCAAGCCATTGGTATGCAACAGCCTGATCACTTGGTATCGCACCCCTGCATATTATGCAGTGCCGTGGCGAGGAAAATGGGAAACGGAACTTGGTGGCACCAGCATGGGGCACGGCATTCATGCGATGGATTTTGTGCTTTGGTTACTGGGAGAATGGCAGGAAGTACGGGCCATGATTGGTACGCTGGATCGCGACATTGAGGTGGAAGATGTCTCGATGGCAAGCGTGCGCTTTGCCAATGGTGCGATGGCAAATATGACCAATAGCGCGATTTCTCCGCGCGAAACTTCTTATGTGCGCTTTGACTTTCAACTTGCTACGGTTGAACTCACCCATCTCTACAGTTACCGCAACGCTGATTGGCTCTATTCTCCTTTGCCTGGAGGGAGTAACGCTGATGAAGTGACGGAGTGGGGCCAACTCCCTGATGATGTGCCGTCATCGCATGTGGCGCAGCTAAATCACTTCTTAGCAAGCATGGAACAAGGCGTACGACCGCCAGTCAGCGGACCCGATGTGCGCGGGACGATTGAATTCTTGGCAAGTCTCTATAAATCGGGGATGACTGGGCAAGCCGTGCGCCGCGGATCGATCACGCCAGATGATCCCTGGTATCACCGGATGTGTGGCCCGTGTGATGGTGCGTGGCAGCGGATTGAGTGAGATGCTTGACATAATAAATAGGCAAGTAGAATGTTTCGTCAATGAATGAAGGACTCTTGTGGGCACAGCTTCACAGGCAAATTGAAGATGTCGTAGACAATTTCGCCGGGGTTGCCGGTGTCTCTGTGCTGGATTTGATCAGCGGGCAGAGGAACATGAGCAGGCATTCGTGGAGTTGGCGCGATTGATCCATCGTTTCTTTGCCATTTTAGAAAAGAGCAACGCGTATGGTCGTTTTGTCTATTAATCTGTATATTGCTAATCCGTTGGTTGCTCACTCGCCACAGACCCCATTCGTGGAGATCCCCCTGGATGACCAACCAAGATGAGTTAGTCGAGGCGCTCTCCCGCTATTTGACCGAGCATACGGGGCAAAGACAACCTGTGCATGAGTTGAGGCGCATAAGCGATGGATGGGAAAGCGATGTCTATGCCTTTGATGCGCCAGCGTGGAGTCCAAGCGGGCAGGTTCTGCGCCTCTATTTTGGTGCCCAGGCGGGTCCAACCGCTTTGCATGAATATCGTAGCCTGGAATTGTTGGCGCGTGCAGGCTATCCTGTTCCGCGCGTGGATCTGGTTGAGCCGGATGCAGCAGCATTGGGTCGTCCCTTCCTGATCATGGAGCGCGTCGGAGGGGTTTCGCTCATGCAGCGTTGGCGTAATCCAGACCCGACTGTACGTACGCAAGCGATGGAGCAATTCTGCTCTTTGTTGGCAACACTGCATGGCTTAGAATGGGCACATCTGCCCGGAGCCGAAAAAGTGCCAACGTTCGCCATTGCCCAGCAACTTCTGATGTGGCGTCGTCATCTGAGTAGCAATCCTATCCCTGCTTTTGAGAAGGCAATGGCGTGGTTAGAGGCGGCTAGTAACGAGGTTAAGCCACAATCGTTGGG
>CAMPHP010000808.1 GCA_946885925.1 uncultured Litorilinea sp. | reverse complement strand
ATCTCTAAGTCAATGCTGGGGTCTTCCACCAAAACGGTACTACCGTTCGCCATATCTTACTCCTATCTGCTGACCAATACGGATTCACTTCTTCTAGTTTTACTTCTATGCACATTTCACCGGACACCAGCACCCACCAAACCAACCTTACTTCATCATGGTGGCTGTGTCCAGCCACATGGTCACAGGCCCATCATTCACCAATGCCACTTTCATATGTGCCTGAAAAACACCTTGCTTCACTGTCACACCCTCAGCAGCCAGCAAAGTACAAAAGCGTTGGTAGAGGGGTTGAGCATGTGCGGGTGCTGCCGCATCCGTAAAGCTAGGACGTCGCCCTTTTCGCTCATCGCCATACACTGTAAATTGGCTCACAACTAGCGCCTCACCTGCAACATCGGCAAGTGACAGATTCATCTTTCCGGCATCATCTTCAAAGAGCCGCAACCCACTAATCTTTTTAGCAAGATACAATGCTTGCTCATCAGAATCTGCATGGGTGATCCCCAATAGGATCAAAAAACCATGCTGAATCGAGGCAATTACCTCGTCATCAACAGTCACACTCGACTGTGTAACTCGCTGTACCACTGCTCGCATACTGCCATCCTACTCCGGTTTATTCTTTATGTCAATAGATCAAAAATTTCATATGGAATTGACACTTGACAAAACGAACATACGTTCTTATACTGTGGCTATGGACTTCAAACTCGCGCCCGATCCCTATCAAAAACTCTCTTTGCTTGGTGACGCGACGCGGTTTGAGCCAGCGGGCGGACAGCCCCAAACTGAGAACGCACCCGCTACACAACGCGCCCCTAAAGCTCTTCCCTGCATCTCCGAGGTCGCTACGCCCACAGGCAAAAAGCCTATTCTCAAGGCGATGATGACTACGGCGTGCGAGCGCAACTGCTACTACTGCCCCTTTCGCGCAGGACGCAGCCAGACAAAACGCATCACCTTTACGCCTGACGAAATGGCGGCTACCCACATGAAGCTGGCAAGTGCCCAGATCGTTGATGGCCTCTTTCTTTCATCCGGCATTATCAAAGGCGGTGTTACCACCCAAGACAAAATTATTGATACTGCTGAAATACTTAGACGGAAATATGGCTATCGCGGGTATCTTCACTTAAAAGTAATGCCAGGAGCCGAGTATGACCAGATTCGCCGCACCATGCAGCTAGCCGACCGTGTCTCTGTAAATCTAGAAGGTGCCACGGCTCAACGATTAGCGCTGCTTGCACCCAAAAAGGATTACTGGGGAGAATTGATTACTCGTCTACAGTGGATCAGCCAGCTACGCCAAGAGGAACAGTTGCGCGCCAGCGTAGTAACGCAATTTGTTGTAGGTGCTGTGGGCGACACAGACCTCGAACTACTCCAGGTTAGCGACCACCTCTTTAATCAAATGGGTTTAAGGCGTACCTATTACTCGGCTTTTCGCCCTGTCGACCATACACCCTTTGACGGACTAGCACCAACCTCCGCTCAACGCGAATTCCGCCTCTATCAAGCCAGCTTTTTGCTGCGCGACTATGGATGGCAAGTCGAAGATCTGCCCTTTCAGGCTGATACCAATCTGCCACTAGATGCTGACCCCAAACGCATCTGGGCAGATGCGAATTTACTCAATGCGCCAGTGGAGATCAACCGTGCCAGCCGCACCCAGTTACTGCGGGTACCAGGGATTGGCACTGCTGCAGCCGATGCCATCCTTCGCGCAAGACAACAAGGCACTCTGGCTGAGTTAGCTCATCTAAGCGCCTTGGGTATCCGGGATTTGGCACGCACCGCTCCTTACATCCTTCTCAGCGGCCAACGCCCAGCCCAGCAGCTTTCGCTTTTCTAAGTGCGAGTCACAGGTGACCCGATCTTACTTTCCTGCCACGCCGTTACCAACCAATTAGGTAGCGCAGGCTCCACCCAGACCGCCGTATCAACTTGGATGGCACTGGCTCCCGCCTCAAGCGCCTGCTCCATTTGTTCTGTGGTATGAATTCCTCCGCACGCTATCAGCGCAGCAGAGAGATGCAGTCTCGCTAATGAGCGCAGCACGGGAAGCACCAACGCAAAGGTCAACGGGCCAAAAAGTCCACCACTAACCACATCACCCGCCTTCAACCCCACTTCCCCACGCAGTGGCTGACCCACGACCAACGCATTGGCTCCCGCCTTCGCGAGCGGCTCTGCCCAGCGAACCGCCTCAGACAAAGGCACCTTTACCCACACCGGCAGATCGCTTGCCTCTGCTGCGTTACGCACCATGCGCGCCGCCACCTCAACTTCCTGGGTCAGTGGTACCAATTCAAGCCCCATAATCCCAGCCGACGCGGCAACCCGCGCAGCCAGTTTACCCATGCTACGCGCGTCTGCATCCACCAATTGCGCCACGACCGGACAGCCCAGCTTCGGCCATAGCTTGCCGTGACGCGCCAGTGCATTGCTTACCCCACGGTTTTGCCAACCTGTCTCAAGCACCAAACCGCCAACTGTCTCGGCCATGCGTGGCAGCGGTGCACCCGCCCGGCTGCTTGCCATAATCGGCCCAATGACGACTCCCCCAAGTTCTGCCAACGACAACCCGCGTGGCACAGCTTCACCATAGCCAACCATCCCCGCGGCAACCAACACGGGATTCGAGACAGGCAGCCCCTGCTTATGCCCCGGAGCCAACTCGATCATCCTTATCTCCTTTCCTCTTGCTTTCTCTTACTAGCTTTGTCCCCAACAACTCAACTCGCTATGCCTGGGAACACTCTCCTCTGTCACCTCGTTATCTGTCACCTCGTTATCTGTCACCTCGTTATCTGTCACCTCGTAGAGGTTTCTCTGCCTCTAATGCTGTGTCACAGGAGCAGCCACCAAAT
>CAMPHP010000807.1 GCA_946885925.1 uncultured Litorilinea sp. | reverse complement strand
GCCTTGAAATTGCCCTGTGTCTAACTTGTCTTGCATCCACGTTACAAAGCGATCGGCGGAAAACCAACCGCCCCGCTCGACAAAAGCAAAGATGTTACGGAAGCGCGGGTTGGTTCCTAGCGTCATTGTAAGCTGATCGTCCAGCCTGTTTTCGATGCCATTGGGGATAAAGGTGAAATCAATATCGCGTAACAGGGCTCGGATTGCACTCTGCTCGATGGTGGCTTGGTCAAAGGGGGCTGGTTCTCCGAGGAAGCCCGCAAAGACTGGCTTGCCATTCTCCCGTTCTGTGAGCACTTCAAGCAATTCTGGGGCACTATAACCCGCTGCCAACAGCGCCGCCGCAATTGCGCCCGCCGACGTACCCAAAAGCCGGCCAAAGGTGTGGCCCTGTTCACTAAACACCTCATAGGCACCCACTAGCACAATCCCCTTAGAACCGCCGCCCTCAAAAACGAGGTCGTATTTCATGGTTTCGCTCCTTTGTAGTGGCTTGATGAGTTGTTAAAGCATGTTGCGTGTTGGGAGAAGTTAGCTCACGCAGAGACACAGAGGCGGCGAGGACAAGCTAAAACATTGCTTGGCACCTCTTCTCTGCGCGCCGAGGGGGGCTCCCGGCGTCTCTGCGTGAACAACCTTTTTTGTGTCAGGGTTGCTCTTTCACCTGCAATTCCACTTGGGCCACAGTCCAGCCAGGGTCTTGTGGGCTGCTCGTCAGTCGTATGGCCCTCTCTGTGGTTTCTTCATCCGTCACCGTTGCCAGGAGCTTTTCGAGCGGGTCGGTGATGAGCGAGCGCCGAATTTGATTACGCTGTGCTGGTTGATCCAGCGGTGGTAATTCAAGCCAGTGGAAATTTGTTGTTGCCTGCGTGGCGAAGATTTTGAGCGTGTCCACATTTTCGGTATAACCATCGGGTAGATACGCCTCAAACTCTAGCGGTATGACTTGCCCAGGGTCAATCGATTGAAACGCACCTGCTCCACTCGGATAGATCTGTGTGATAGACCAATCAGAGGCTAGATCAAGCACGGTAACGTTGAGAATGCGCGCGGGGTCATTGGCAGCACCGGGCGCTTGGGTGTTCTTGATGGTCAGCTTCACTTTGTCGCCAGGATGGAAGATGGGTACTCCACCCGAACTCTCCCCGGCGTTTTCTGCTGCTGCCGGTTCTCTGGTTAACGTTACTTCTAATCTTTCTGCCACCTGTACGTTAGGTGCCACAAGTTCGCGCACGTTGTAGAATTTGGCTAGATGGACCAGCCGCTCTACAAGGCGCTTGACTGCATCGGGTTCATCGGTCTTGATAGCGGGACGAAGATTGGCGAGAGGAGTGCCCGCCGCATCCCAGATTTCAAATTCTTGCTGCTCGTTCACAGCGACTTGAAAATCGCTCTTGTCACCTGTGGCAACCGCAATAAAGCCATGGCCCTGCTCGGCAATGGCGGACTCTACTTGCTGCCGCAGTGCCGCATCGTTGATCACAAGGGCGACATCGCGCTGGAGACGTAGGTTGGTGCTGTTGAGCAAAATCGCCTGTGCGCCAGCGTCTAGTGTAGCTTGCCCGTTTCGTTCGACGACCTTTGCCCATGAATCAACTGGGTTGACCTGGCTCACTTCCAGAAGGGCAATTCGATTTTCTGTCCGGCTGAAGTCCGCAGCCCCATGTGGATAGACGGCAAATTGTGTGCCTACGGCTATCCCATGCACGTCACCCGCGTCTACTTGCACACGATCGCCCTCTACCTTGCGGACAGATACGGCATAGTAAGCTGGGATGCGGTCACTGCCAAAGACGCGCCAATCGCCTTCACCCTGTATAAGCGGTGTTTGATCTTCAAATTGACCATGCACTTTGGCGAGTATGCGGTCATGCAGCATCTTATAGGTGAGGTTCGGGCCAGCTTGACGTAATGAATCGAGCATCCAGTAGGTAAGCGCGCCGTTGCTCTCGCGCCCATTAAAGGGGTATTCAAATGCAGACTCATTGGCGCGGCACGCAGCCAAGAAGGTATAGCCCTTGGGTTCCAGCAACCAACCGCTCGCTGCTCTCGCTGCACGCGATTGCCCGCGCGTGCGGCTTTCCCAAGCAGCGGACAAGGCTTCCGCCGGAGCTACGAGGCTATCCGTCGGGCGGGTAGTCGTGTCAACCGTTCCGATGCCACGCTTTACAGCGCCACCTCGCCCGCGCGTGGCCCCGCCAGAATGACAACTGTCAAAGACCACGGTGAGACGCAACTGCTTCTTCACCATCTCCTGGATCAGATAGAACAATTCAACATCACGCAGATAACGTGCCTGTGGGTCGCCGATATCGAGCGGGACCAATGCCTCATCCAGCCCGGAGGCATCCTTTAGCTGGGGATAAATCGTGGTGGCGCGTCCGCCGTGACCTGAATATTGGATGAACACCTGGTCGCCGGGCTGTGCGACATCGGTAAGCTCTTTGAATTTGGCAACCATATTTTCATAGGTGGGCCATTGCTCACGTGGTTCAACTGGTTCATCGCCTTGTCCATTACTGGACGTTAATTTGAAGATGTGGTCGGGTGCAATCTTTAGGCGTGCTGGGTCCGTCAAGAAGGTTTCCACATGGCTGATGTCGCGCACGCAGCCACCCAGTGATGGAAAATAGGAGCCATCCGGTAACGCATGTTCAAAATAGAAATCAACACCGATCAGTAAGGCGTACATTTCGCTCATACAGTTCTCCTCCTAACTTGGGCATCCGTGGGATTGAAGCCGCTATTCCGGGTACTGCATGCTCATTGCAACTTTTCTCGCTTTCCTGAACTCTCTGCATGAACCACCATCAACTCCTTAATGCGCTGTATGGCATCATCAGTTGCGTCTTGGAGAGACTCTTGCACATCAGGC
>CAMPHP010000806.1 GCA_946885925.1 uncultured Litorilinea sp. | reverse complement strand
CTGGAATCCCATCTGCACGAAGATATCCGTAATCTCGCGCAAAGCAGTCGTGGTAGGATGATAGCGTCCCAAAATCGGCTTGCGACCGGGCAGCGTCACGTCCACCCCCTCGGCGCTCAGGGATCGCGTCATCTCTTCCTGCGCAATTGCCGCTTGCCGTACTTCCAGTGCGCTTTCCAGCACGACCTTTATCTCGTTGGCAACCTTGCCCACCATAGGTCGTTCCTCGCGCGGCAACTGCCCCAACCCGGCAAGAAGCGTCGTCAACTTCCCCTTGCGCCCGAGATAGTCACTATGCCATGTGCGCGTTGCCTCCGTGGATTCGGCCTGAGCCAACTCTGCCAACTCCTGCTCCTGTAATTATGCCAACTGATCCAATAACGTACTCATACCAATCTGGTCTCTTTCATATTCAGCGATCTAGCTACAAGCTAATCTCTAGACCACCGTGGGTGCGTGCTGTACAAGCGTACCAAAGATCGTGTCGCCATGCAATCCTGCCAGGTAAGTCGGCACAATTTGATTGTGCAGATCAACCGCAGGTGGAGCCTCTAGGCTGACACGTAAATAGTTGTCAGTAAAACCTGTCCACGAACGGGCTGCGCCTTGTTGGCCCTGAACATCATCCAAATCACCGTGAGGCCGTTCCCACAAGACAGGGCGTACCGACCCAACGAAGCGCATGCGCTCGGCTCGTCCTGTGCGCTCGACCACTGCATGGAGTTTGTGTAATCGTGCCTTCTTCACCGCCGCGGGCAGTTGATCGCTAAAGCTAGCCGCTGCTGTCCCTGTGCGTGCGCTAAAAGGGAAGATATGGGCATGGGCAAAACGCATCTCCTCCACAAAAGCCACACCCGCAGCAAAATCATCTTCACTCTCCCCTGGAAAGCCCACAATCAGATCCGTAGTGAGAATCAGGTCAGGGATAGCAGCGCGCGCCTCTAGGACCAACTGGCGAAAACTAGCAGTCGTGCAGCGCCGCGCCATATGCCGCAGTTGCGTGTCAGTTCCAGCTTGCAGCGGCAGATGCAGGTGAGGGCAAAGTCGCCCAGGCCATTGTGCCCAGAGGTCAAAGAAGCCCTCTGATAGTTCCCACGGCTCCAGGCTGGAAAGACGTAATCGCGCAATCTCAGTGTGCTCTAGCAGCGCGGTCACAAGTCGCTTCAGATCAGTACGTGCCGTACCACCGAAATCGCGGCCATAGCTACCCAAATGCACGCCGGTCAAGACCGCTTCCTGCACACCTTCTGCCGCTAATTCCTGTACTTCCTCCACGATCTCACCTAACTGGCGGCTGCGGCTCTCACCGCGTGCAATGGTTACGACGCAAAAGGTACAGCGATTGTTACAGCCATCTTGCACCTTAATAAAGGCACGCGTGCGTGCCATGCGCTCACCCTGGCTGTCGACTAGCTCAAAAGGCACGCCATCGGGCTGGAGACGTGCCAGAGCAGCTGGATCGTCCAACTCGGCACTCCACGGCTCTAGCAACAGCGGCAAGAGATCCTTGCGCGTATTTTCTACCGCCAGCGCGACACCTGGCAGCGCCAACGCATTCTGTGGCTCCAAGCTCACCCAGCAGCCCGTAGCAGCAATGCGCGCATCGGGGTTGGCCCGGTGTAGCTGGCGCAAACGTTGGCGGCTGGCTCGCCCAGCATCGCCGGTTACAGCGCAGGTGTTAAAGACTATGACTTTCGCCTCTTCCGGTGCAGCCACAACCTCATGCCCCACTGCCTGCAAACGTCGGGCCAACGTCTCCATCTCGCTATAATTAAGGCGACAGCCAATTTGGTCAAGATAAACGTACATAATTAAACATGATACCACAACGGTTTCCTGCATCCTCCGTCGCGTATGGTATGGTATTCAGGTTTGCACAGTACGCGCCAAATGCACCACCGCCTAGGATGGTTGCTAGTCAAAAACTGCGTATACTCGGTTTGTATTGAATCCAGGCAATCGCGAACTATGAAATTTGTAGCGGAATGGTTGCAAGATCCACATGTTTGCTGCCAAGAGCAGAGTCAATTCGGCGAACTTCACGCAAAATTCACCCAATTTTCGGTCATCACCGGCCGCTTACGAGCGGTCTCAGCGCATTTGTTTAAGGTTCGCGATTGCCCTGGTGTTTAATCTATGTTGTCTACTCAAGAATTTATCCTCATTGCCATTGTCGCCGTCGCTGTCGTTTTCATTGTTGCAGATCTGCTTCGTGCCGACTTAGTTGCTATCTTAGTTCTCGCCATCCTCCCGCTCACCGGCATGATTACCTTCCAAGAGGCGTTCTCTGGCTTTAGCCGCTCAGTAGTCATCACCATTATTGGCCTTTTTATCATCACGCAAGCTCTCGAAGATACAGGGATTGTTCAGTGGATCGCCAATAGACTGCGTGAAATTGGCGGCGGATCAGAGGTCAGACTGATCATGCTCTTCATGACGGCAGGTGCGTCCATGTCGTTGATCATGAACAATATTGCGGCGGGGGCTGTGCTATTGCCTGCCGCAATCCAGGTAGGCCGCGAATCCAATGTAGCTCCTTCAAAACTCCTGATGCCACTGGCCTTCGGAACCTTAGTGGGCGGCATGGCGACCTATTTCACGACCGCTAACATCATTCTCAGCAGTATCCTGCGCGACCAAGGGCAACCCGCATTAAGCATGATGGATTTTCTGCCCACAGGCGGGTTGATTGCCATTACCGGACTCCTCTTCATCGCGCTGATAGGGCGCTTCATGCTGCCCACACGCGAATCAGTTGTGCAATCGGCTAGCCCCTATGCCCTCTCACGCAGCCTCTACGAAACCTATCAACTGCACGAGCAACTCTGGGAGTTGTGTATTCCGGCAGATTCGCAGTTAGTTGACAAACCGTTGGGTCA
>CAMPHP010000805.1 GCA_946885925.1 uncultured Litorilinea sp. | reverse complement strand
CCGATTGGGGTGGGGCAATCCGTTTGGTTACCTTTCAATTGCCCGCGGCCATGATCCTGCCTGGCGAGACGGTGCGCGCGGTCTTTTATCTGGTCAACCAAGCGCCCATCGCATCCAATCTCACGGTGGTCGTGCGCGTGGTGGGGCAAGACGGCACAGAGATTGCGCGTGCCGAAGGCTGGCCTTGGGGAGCGGCTACCTCAACCTGGCAACAAGGCGTGCTCTGGCCCGATGGTCACGACTTAACCATCCCTGCCGATACACCCGCGGGCTACTACCGGGTGGAAGTCGGTTTCTTTGACCCAGATACGCAAGCTTTGTTACCCGCAGTGCAAGCAGCGACAGGAACGCCTTTAGCCGATCTCGTCACAATTGACACTCTGCAAGTTGGTGCGCTACCAGAGCCAGCCGAACTGCTTGCCTCGCCTGTCTACATGGGCGATAGCATTACGCTGCGCGGAGTATCGCTGACCCCCTTTGACTCTGCGGCTCCTGGCACAACGCTAACAGCACGCGTCTTCTGGCAGGCGCGTGATTGGCCCAAAACGGATTACACCGCCTTTGTTCATCTTGTAGCACCGGATGGATCATTGGCGGCTCAAATGGACAAACCACCCTTGCAAGGCTTCTTGCCCACGAGCACCTGGTATCCAGGCCAGCAAGTCGTAGACGACTTCGCGCTGACGTTGCCCGAGCAGGCACAGCCGGGAGTTTATACGCTCTATACAGGCTTCTATGACCCCGTGACCATGACACGCTTGCCCCTCGTTCACAACAACGAGCAAATCGGTGACGTCTTTGTGCTAGGCACTGTGACGGTCGAGCCGTGACCTAGCGTTTTTATTGCGATTTTTCCGTCGTCAATCGCCGCTGTGATATAGTGTACCTTGGTCTTTTCTTCGCGGCCCGCTCATGGGTTGCCCTCGTTCCTGGGATGTCTCTAACCACAACGCCCTCGATGGATCGCTGTGGTTGGATGTGAAACGGAGTACTCTGTATTGGAAAATATCAATCGCAGCAGTGTCGCCTTGCCTACTGGTTCCATGACAGGTTCTTCTGCGGAAACTGCGACGGACACCTCAACCGTAGCGCCTGCTGTCACGGCGCAATCGCGCATTGCTTGGCGCACGATCATCGCCGCGGCAGTCGTCGCCCTGGCGGTCTGGTTGCCGCGGGCATTTGAACTCGATCATTTTGTCACCATTGACGAAAGTAAATGGTTAGTACGTTCGGCCAACTTCTATCAGGCTCTCACCTATGGCAACTTGATTGACGCCTTCCAGCATGGTCATCCTGGTGTGATGATCATGTATGCCGGGCTGGCAGGATATCTCTGGCAATTCCCCGATTACGTGAGTCACGTCAGCACCCAAAACCAGTGGGGTGACGCTTTCATGCTGATGATCGAGGAATTGGGGCATAAGCCAATTGACATGCTGGCAGCGGGACGCACCTTTATCGTCCTCTTCAATGTCATCGCCTTGACAGTCTCCTTTCTCTATGCCCGTCGCCTGGTGGGATTGTGGGCCGCGCTGGTCGCCTTTCTCCTCATTGCCTTTGACCCGTTTCATATTGCCCTCTCGCGCTTTCTCCATCCCGACAGCTTGCTCAGTACCTTTATGCTGCTGGCAACGATGGCCTTTCTGGCCTATCTGTTTGCAGGGCGGCGCACAGGCGATCTCATCGCGGCGGGCGCGTTTACAGCTATCTCCTGGCTGACCAAGACACCTGCTATTTTCCTCATCCCCTTGGTGGGATTGCTGACATTGATAGAACTTGCCGTCCATGTCACCAGCCAAGCGGGTTGGCGCTGGCGTGACTTCTTTAGTGGCGCATCACTCTGGCGGCTCCTATGCACTTGGTTGATTTGGGGAGTTGTGGCGGTGGTGGTCTATGTGGCGCTTTGGCCTGCCATGTGGGTAGCACCGCGCTGGACACTGACCCAGGTCTTTGACATTTCTGGGGACTATGCGACACAAGGACATTCAAGCCCTGTCTTTTTCAACGGGCAGATCTACAATGGCGACCCTGGCTTCTGGTTCTATCCCATTAACTATTTGTGGCGCACGACACCGCTGGTGATGATCGGCATTGTGCTGCTGGTGGGGGCCTTTCTCTGGCGCGGCTCCATTGCTCGCCAGCGCACCGTTGTGCTCACCGTGCTAGGGTTAGTTGCCTTTGCTCTCTTTTTCAACATCTTTATGACGCTGGCAGCCAAGAAGTTTGATCGCTATCTCTTGCCTATCTTTATGCCCTTGGACTTTGTGGCGGCGATGGGGTGGGTAGCCCTGCTAACCGGACTGGCAACGTGGCAAAAGGCCACTTGGGGACGCTATGCCGCTGCGGGTGTGGCGGTTGGGGCCATCGGACTCCAAGCAGGCTTAGCAATCAACACCTTTCCCTATTACATGAACTATTACAACCCGATGATGGGAGGCCCTGCCAAAGCTGAGGAAGTGATGTTTATCGGCTGGGGCGAAGGATTAGATGAGGCAGCACGCTATCTCAACCAGATCACGGACCCGGCGACGACCGTTGTAGCATCTTGGTATGAGCGCGGCCCCTTTAGCTTCTTTTACGACGGCACATCAGCCTCCAACCGCTATATCTGGGAGGCTGATTATTCGGTAATCTACAACCACCAGTGGCAGCGCGAGCTTCCCAACCGGCGCATGATGGCCTATTTTGATACGCTCACACCTGTGCATACAGTCAACCTTGATGGCATTGACTATGTGAAGATCTACGATATGCAAGGTGTACCCAACAGCGATTACACCGTCTCCTGGGGCGATGCGATCAGCCTCATGTACTATGACACCTTTTCCGGTGCTATGTACCCGGGCCAGCGCTATGATATGACCATGTATTTCGTCAAGAC
>CAMPHP010000804.1 GCA_946885925.1 uncultured Litorilinea sp. | reverse complement strand
GTGTATGTCGAAGTGGCGGAATTGGCAGACGCGCCAGCTTGAGGGGCTGGTGCCCGTTGAGGGCGTGCAGGTTCAAGTCCTGTCTTCGACACCTATACATGAAGGGTTATCACTCCCGTCGTCAGTGCTTGGCAGCATAGCGACGGGAGTGATATTTTTCTCCCATAGATATGTATCGTACGCAAAATAAACGTTGCACGGGGCATTGGGGGACTCCACAATGCCAGCCTCAGTTCCATACCACTAACTATATCCCCAAGTGATGCCTAGACCTCTTACAGCAGCAGGAATTTGCTGAATAATAGAACTCTCAACGTATACATTGCAGGTCTATAGTGCAGCCGTCTGCTCATGCGCTAGACACTGCTGAATTTATAGTAGGTAGGAGGGATGATGTCAGACTCCAAGAAAGATTTTCCAGAGTGGGAGCTAAACGAAGATGCGGGAGGCATTCATACGGGTGGCGGTCCCGATGCACTCTCTGCAGGAGCTTGGGGCACTTTTGAGCCGGTCATGGCTGATCTTGAGCTCTACCTTGCCAATCTTGAGTATCCTGTGAGCAAGGAGCAGCTTATCGAACATGTGCGGCGGCAAGGTGCTCCTGAATATATGGTACTTACGCTCGAACAGCTTCCACAGGAAAAATTTGAGAGCGCGGCAGACATCACAATCGGCTTGAGTGAAATCGAGTAAGCCACGTACCTACCTCGAAGCCGGGAACCTGCTGGGTGGCTTCGAGGTAGGTTTACTCCTTATCGCAAATGCGGGAACGCTTTCTTGCCGGGGTAAATGGCAATATCACTCAACTGCTGCTCAATGCGTAGCAACTGGTTATACTTCGCAACACGGTCGCTGCGTGCGGGTGCGCCTGTCTTGATCTGTCCGGTGTTAAAGGCGACCACCAAGTCAGAAATGGTGGCGTCTTCAGTCTCGCCAGAGCGATGACTTACCACAGCGGCCCAGCCTGCGCGCTGGCTGAGTTCAATGGCGTCAATGCTCTCGGTCAGTGTACCAATCTGGTTGACCTTGCAGAGCAGCGCGTTACATGCCTTCTCCCTGATCGCTCGCTCAATGCGTTCCACATTGGTCACCAGCAAGTCATCGCCCACCAACTGCACCTTATCGCCAATCTTGGCATAGAGGCCGCGCCACCCCTCCCAATCATCTTCCGCCATGCCATCTTCCAGGCTAATAATCGGAAAGCGACTGGCCCAATCGGCCCACAGTTCCACCATCTCAGCGCTGGTGAGCTTCTTCCCCTCAATCGCAAGGGTATAAATACCGCTTTCGGCATCATACAGCTCGGTGCTGGCAGGGTCAAGGGCGATGTAAATGTCCTCACCAGGGCGATAGCCTGCCTTCTCAATCGCGGTCATAATGACTTCGATAGCCTTGACATTACCGCCCAGGCTCGGCGCAAAGCCACCTTCATCCCCCACATTCGTGCTATAGCCGCCGTCGTGTAGCACATTCTTCAGACTCTGATAGACCTCAACACCCCAGCGTAGCGCTTCCCCATAGGTCGGCGCACCTACAGGCATGACCATGAACTCCTGAAAGTCAGTGCTGCCCACTGCGTGCTTGCCGCCATTGAGAATGTTCATCATCGGCACAGGCAGTACTCGCGCGCCCACACCGCCCAGATAGCGATAAAGTGGCAGCCCTACTGCGGCAGCAGCAGCTTTGGCTACAGCCAAGCTCACACCCAGAATAGCATTGGCCCCAAACTTCCCCTTGTTGGGCGTGCCATCAAGGTCACGCATATAGGTATCAATGCCAACCTGATCCAATGCATCAAAACCCACCAGTTCGTCGGCAAGAATATCATTGATGTGTGCAACTGCCCTCAGCACGCCCTTACCGCCATAGCGTTTCTTGTCGCCATCGCGCAACTCCACAGCTTCGTGTGCGCCGGTGCTCGCGCCGCTGGGTACAATGGCCTGCCCTACCGCCCCACTCGCCAGTTCGACCTCTACCTCCACTGTCGGGTTGCCGCGGCTGTCCAAGACCTCGCGCCCGATGAGGTTAATAATCTCAGTCATGACTGCCTCCAAGAAGTTTTGCGTCAAAATAAGTGTGATCGATCGGCTATCTATTCAATCAGGCATGTGCTCACAAGCCATGCGGCATCACTCTCCCTATCAGCCTTTTGTATCACGGATCAACAAATTGTGCGAATCCCGGCACAATCTTCTAGCTTGGTCTTGATCTATACAGGATCAACGATAAACGAGCTATGAACCTTATTCCTTAGTCATACCTTCTTTGTGCAACTTTCTTTGTGCAACTTTGCCACGCTGACTGCGTACTAATAGATAACGCATGGTTAACTTGCTCCCGAAAAGGGCCAACTTGGAGACACAACAATTATGTCAACACAACCAATGATCCAACAACGCCCGGATGGAATTACCATTATCAGCATTTGGTTCTATCTTTCCGGTGTTTTCTTTCTCTTTATCACTGCCGCCTGTGCTTTCTTTGTCATCGCCTTTGGAATCGGGAGTGTCGCCGAGGACGTTGGTATGCTGATTCCCGCGGGTATCTTCGGCATCATCACCCTAGCCTTTATGGCAATTAGCCTGCTCAACCTCATCGTAGGCTACGGGCTATGGATTATGAAGCCGTGGGCACGCATCGGTGCAATTGCGCTTGCCATTGTCGGCCTCTTCTTTATGCCCATCGGCACCATTGCTGGCGCGCTTATACTCTGGTACTTGATCAAGCCAGATGTTGCTGTGCTCTTTGAGAAGCAGCCAGAAACCGCATAAGTGCCATCACTACAGCGACTCCCTACAGCGAGTCGCGCTTAGGGACGCGAAGACGCAGAGGTGCGGAGAAAGCAATGTTTCTCCCCCTCTGCGTCTTCGCGTTTCTGCGTGACTTAACCCTGT
>CAMPHP010000803.1 GCA_946885925.1 uncultured Litorilinea sp. | reverse complement strand
ACTGGGTAAGTACGGCGCGGCGAGGGCGCCCTCGCCGCGCCGTACTTACCCAGTGTACATGGCGCAAGCTATCTCCCGTGTGATACTCGGAAATGGTAGCTGCCGGAAGATTGCCCAACAACGGGCGGCGCTGGCGGTCACTCCCCTGTGAATTGCCGCGCGGCAGTTGCAGTGGCGGCAAATGTACCACCCGCGGATAAATCACGACCGCATCCTCGGTGTGGTTCACCACCATCACCACAAACAATCCAAGTGGGTCTTGCAGCCGCAGCGTATGTGGCCCCAGCCGGAACACGCCACGCTGCTTGCACAAAACTTCTGCCCGCCATCTATAAAAGCTGTCGCCACCGCAAGCAACGACCCGGCCTACCTCATATCCAGGCACTGTCGATTCATCAAGGAATTCCGCCCACAGCACGGGTATCGAGCTGCTGTTGCGTAATTCAAATTCCTCCTGCAACAAGTCACCCGCCACTAAAATCGTGCCAATGCGACGCCGGGTAAGCGAAACCGCAGGTGCTTGGGTACGCACCCATAGATAACTCAGTGCGTAGAGTCCGCACAAGGTCACCAAAAAGACGACCCAAACCGGATGAGGCGCAAGCATCTGATTGAGAAATACAAGAGGAATCAGGAACAGGGGCCAACCAATGCGCAGCGTTATGCTACGGTCAGCTTCCAGGCCGCGATTAAGCCAGCGGTCAACAAATTTCGCAACCAAGTGCTTGGTGTGTCTACTCTCTATTTGGGTTATCAATGGGGTTTGCAAAGCCCTCTCGATTTGTCTCACACACCGGCCTGTGCCACCATATAGTGACATCTCAACGGGGTCGATGCTTCATCCTACCCTGAGTATCCTGCCATGAGTAAAGTCTATGCACAGCAAGTTCTCTTCCACAGCACCCACCCTACATCCCGATGGCACAATCTCTGCCGTTATTCGCGACAATCAGTCCATAGCACCGGCGGGGAGACTGCTTCGTTTCTGGTTGCCAACTGCCTACCATACAGGTGGGGGGTTTGGTCGCTTCTTTCTCGCACGCTGTACCGAAGATACGCTAGAGGCGCGGCGTAGCGAGTGGTCAATCTACAGCCGCCGTGCCATCTACTGTGCGTCCATGCCAGTCGCCGTGCCCGACCAAGACGGGTCAGTTTGGGAACTATTTGTACCTGACCTCGACGATCCGGGTTATCGTTGGCTCATACGCCAGCCGTTGGCTACTACAATCAACCTCTTGGGCCCTTTCGGGCAGCCATTCGAGCTGATGCCTCACGCCCGTACGCTTTTACTCCTCGCCACAACGCTCACCCTTCCCTTAGTACTCCCGGTGATCCACACCATGCTCGACCGAGGGGGACGAGTGACGCTCCTGGTGCAAGGCGACGCCGATGCAGCGGCAGCACTCTTTCCACTCATTCCGATCCCGGTAGAAGTCCGCGTGATCCCCCCCGCAGATTGGTTAGAGCAACTCATCCAACCCCTGCGCTGGGCCGACCAACTCTGTGCGGCATTACCCAATGAACAATATGCGCAGCTTGCCCATCACATCCGCACGATACGCTTTCGCCTCGACACCACCTTTGCCCACGTGCTCGTGCGCTCCGATTTGCTCTGTGGCGTCGGCGCTTGCCTCGCCTGTGTCGTGCCAACGCGCGATGGCAGCAATACCCGCGCCTGCATCCACGGTCCTGTTTTCCCGCTAGAGACAATAGCATAGCAATTCAAAATGCCAGCAGTGGCTCAAGTCATCGCACCAAAAGATCCAGCGGATTCGCGCGCCGGCCAAAATCGCGAATCTCAAAATGGAGATGCGGCCCTGTGCTGTTCCCGGTAGACCCGACTGTACCGATGATCTGCCCCTGCCCCACCACATCTCCTTCCTTGACAAAGATCTCATCCAGATGTGCATAGAGGGTAATATAGTCAATATTGTGGTCGATCACAACGAACTGCCCATAGCCCTGGTCATTCCAGCCCGCCAGCATTACCACACCCCGGTCTGCCGCCGTGACCACCGTGGAGGAGGGTGCCGCAATATCAATTGCCCGGTGATCGTCACGATAGCCTTGACTTAACCACCCATAAATCGGCCATGCAAAATTGCCACTGCCATACGGCCAATCTTTCGGCATCGGTCCCATAACCGTTGCTGGCTTGGCGCGCGGCCCACCAATCGCATAGGCCGCCAGCGGTGACACACTGATCGGCTGCTCTAGCATAAAACTCAGAAACCCGTCCTCATCCGTCCCCCCCAGCATTGGCGGGATCCGCATGTAAGAACCAGCGGTCAGTGCTCCCTCACTTAGCGCATCCATCTCTAAACCATTCCAGGCAACATCAATGATCTGGATGGGGTCAACACCGTAGCGTGCCGCAATCTGCGTCAAAGTTTCATCCGCCGCCACTTGATGGCAACGCCAACCAGTGGGTGGCACCTCTAAGACATCACCGATCACCAACGGTTGATCTGGGCGAAAGGTAGGCGCAATCGCACATGGCAACTCCTCAACATCCACGCCTACCTCCAACGCAACCACCAGTAACGTATCACCCGGTTTTACCGTGTAAGTCGAAAAGCTATCAACACCATGTGATCCAAAAGAACCCTCCGGCACATCCCCTAGAGGCGAGACCGCCTGCGGTGTTGACGTGGCAGTTGGAACCAGGATAAGCTCATAGGTAGCCGTGGGTGTGGCAACGTCGCCTGGCTGCACAATTTGAGCAAGTGAGGCTGCTTGACTCGGCATCACAGACCAGCCCAGGATACCCAGCCATATCAGCAGCAACACCGTTGCGCCAACCCACCCGCGACGTGCCGTTCCTTTCACTTGACATCCTCTGGCGTCACCCGTAGCAGACGCCCGCCCTGACTGTCTACCACCCAAATCTTACCA
>CAMPHP010000802.1 GCA_946885925.1 uncultured Litorilinea sp. | reverse complement strand
GGGCACAATGAACGATGAAAACTTCTATTTTCAGGTTAGACTCGTCGGAATGACAAAGTAACTGGCTCTTTTACCTGCGCGCCGCACCCACATCCTGACCGCTGGCAACCTTCTTGCGCTTGCCATAGGCATCTTCGCTGGTGTGGGAATGGACAACCACGTTGCGCCCAATTATATAGCCTTCAGGTACTACGCTCTTCTTGCCGATTAAGGTAATACCCGTGTTAATTTGCTCTGGCATCATCTTATTGGGCGTATTGTCATCGCCATCACCTACACGCGCAGCGGTGCCGATAGTCACTTCCTTGTCAACAATGGCGCGATCCACCACTGCCCCGGCCTCGATGATGGTGTCGTTTAGAATGATACTGTCACGCACAACAGCACCTTCGGCAATAAAGACCCCTGGTGACAACACACTGCGCTCCACAATGCCATTCACCTGGCACCCATTGGCAAGCAGATTGCCATTGACCTGAGCTTTGGGGCCGATCTTTGCTGGTGCGCGCTCTTCGCTGCGCGTGTGGATGACCCATTCCCGGTCATAGAGATCCAGCGCAGGGCTTTCAGCCAGGAGACTCATATTGGCCTCCCAATACGCCTGCACCGTCCCCACATCAGCCCAATAGCCGGGGAAGGGATAGGCCACCACTGTATATGATTTCTCGATCATGGCAGGCAGCACTTCATTGCCGAAATCCACAAAATCGCTATTTTGCAGCACGTTGATCAATATTTCCTTGCGGAAGATATAAATCCCCATTGAGGCTAATGTCTCGCGCGAGCGGCGAGGCTTCTCGCGGAAGTCAACAATGCGATTCTCTGAACCAACAGAAACAATACCAAAGCGGTGGGTCTCATAAGGGTTGACTCGACGCACGGCAACTGTCAGGTCTGCCTCACTCTGCACATGTTGATAGAGCATGGGGCGGTAATCCATCAAGTAGATATGATCACCGGCCAAGATCAACACATGCTCCTCAGATTGCCCGTAGACAAAATCCAAGTTACGGCGTACTGCATCCGCCGTCCCTCGCTGCCAATCCCCATAGGGGCCGCCGCGATAGGGTTGGAGCAACCGCACACCCCCACTGGCGCGGTCAAGATCCCACGGTTTGCCAATGCCGATGTGGTCGTTCAGACTACGCGGGCGATATTGGGTCAAGACTGCCACATTGTAAATATCGGAGTTAACACAGTTACTCAAGGGAAAATCAATCAGCCGGAACTTGCCACCAAAGGGGACAGCCGGTTCGGCGCGAGTTTCGGTTAGGACGCTCAAGCTCTCACTTGCGCCTCCTGCCATAATCATAGCAAATGCGCGGGTCATCGCTCTACCTCATGTCTATTGTCGCCTGGTCTTACGCTGCGATCTTAGTGAATGACTCTTCTGCCGCTGGCGGCAGTTCCACGGGCACGAATCGTTGCTCTCCAAACAGATAATCCTCACCCATATCATCAATAATGCGTGCCATGCCATCTTCTTCGGCTTCAGGGTCCGGCAGAACCTGGTAAACCTTGTGGATAGTCAGGCTGACCTTAACGACCCTGCAAAGCCATTTGTGCGACCAGCATGGTATATCAGATTGTTTGCCCGTCGGCGACTATGCCATCGGTGGGAAAGTGTTCAGTATCGCGCTCACTGTTGATCAGCACGTTCCGTCCCACTCTAACCCCATCCGGAATATAAGAACCTTTGCCGATCACCGTAATGCCAGCAAAGAGTCGATCCGGCATCTGCAAATTGGCGACTGTTTCATCGCCCGTACCGACCACAGCGCCAGCCCCAATCCGCACCTCTTTGTCTACCACCACCTTGTCCAACAAGGCACCGGGGCCGATCCAGGTGTCATTCATGATCACACTGTCTTTCACCACCGCGCCAGGGCTGACATAGACACCAGGGCTGAGGACGCTATTGACGACCAAACCGCGGATGATGCATCCATTGGAGACCATGCTGCTCAACACTTTGGATTGAGGCCCTAACTTGGCAGTTGGACGTTCCTCTGACTTGGTATGGATCGGCCACTTATCTGTATAGAGATCAAGCGCCGCATCCGGCTTGAGCAGATCCAGATTTGTCGCCCAATACGAATCGACTGTTCCCACATCCACCCAATAACCCTCATAGCGATAGGCCATGACTCGGTCGCCCGCGGCAATCATGGCAGGGATCACATCTTTACCAAAGTCAATACGCGGAGACTCCTCAGTGCCTTCGCTCAATCGCTGGAGAAGCGATACTGCGTTAAAGACATAGATACCCATCGAAGCCAGGTTGCCCTTATCGCGATCTTTGGGCTTCTCGTGGAATTGGGTGATTCGCAGTTCATCATCGACCTGCATAATGCCATAGCGATGGGTCTCCTCAATCGGAACAGGCATTACGCCAACGGTTATATCCGCACCAGTTGCCCAATGCTGTTCGATCATAGGCCGATAGTCCATCTTATAGATGTGGTCGCCCGAAAGAACCAGCACTGTATCGGCTCCGTTGCTCCACACAAAGTCTAGATTTTGATAAATAGCATCGGCGGTTCCTGCATACCAGGAGTGACCTTTGCGCTGCTGGTAGGGCTGGAGCAGCCGCACTCCCCCGCGCCCGCGATCCAGATCCCACGGCTTGCCGATCCCAATATGCTCGTTTAGGCTGTGTGGACGATACTGGGTTAATACGGCAACCGTATAAATACCACTGTTGACACAGTTGCTGAGCGTAAAATCGATGATGCGAAATTTCCCTGCAAAGGGTACTGCTGGTTTGGCGCGAGCTTCGGATAAAACAGTCAGGCGCGTTCCCTCACCACCAGCCAAGATCATTGCAATCGTTTTCATAAATTCACCCATTGATTGACACCGGGTTTACAGAGGGTAGAGTGCATTTCCCTTATACTAACTG
>CAMPHP010000801.1 GCA_946885925.1 uncultured Litorilinea sp. | reverse complement strand
CACCAGGGCATGGGATCTTCAAACCAGGCGAGGGCGTACGGTTCCAATGCCCGGCCCAGACGGATTACTTCCTTGGCAGTCATCAGCCCGTGACCAAAGTGGTCGGTACAGAGAGCAACATCCCAACCCACACGTTCGCGGATGGTGGAGACGATCTCCACAGCAGCGGCGATACCTCTGTCAGTCACGCGCGTGCCCGCGGCAGTACCGGGCGCGCGCCAGCGCATGCCCAAGGGATATTCATACTTTGGCCCCCGGCCAACGGTCCCACCAGGCGTATCAAGGAACAACTGCGGGCGAATGTCGAACTTCACAAACTCAAGTCCCATATCGACGCGCCCCTGGACGCGGCGGGCGTAGCCTTCGGGTGAAGGGTCGTCGGGGGCAGGAGTATCGGCATAGAGGCGCACCTTGTCCCGATATTTGCCACCCAGGAGCTGATAGCAAGGCACGCCATAGACCTTGCCCACCAAGTCCCACAGCGCCAACTCGATGCCAGAGACACCACCGCCCTCACGACCCCAGTTGCCAAATTTCTTCATGGCATGGAAGATCATATCCACGTTGCAAGGATTTTGGCCTACGAGCATACTTTTGAACTGGAGCGCGTTCTCTTTATGACCCGCATCGCGTACTTCGCCGATACCATAGACACCCTGGTTCGTATCAATACGAAGTATCGGGTAGTCATAGTTGCTGGCAACAACCGCCAAACGCATATCAGTGATACGGAGATCGGATGGACGTGAGAATGTATTAACTGCGTTCTCGACGCGCCCGATAGCCTCTTGTTCAGATCGACTGGACATTGATTGGGGAGTCCCTTTCTATATTTGGTTGAGAAAAGAAATGCTCATGTGTTATTGTACGCGCTGATATAGGAAGTGACAACCTAGGAGCCGTGAGAATCTGGCGCGGGAAATCATTCTATCTTTGGCTTAGATCTTTATCACCAGCCTCATAACTGCTCTAAAGTATCAAATTTGAACATGCAAGGGGAGTATAAGATGGGTACTGTACGCACTGAGTTTTCAGCGCTCATTGATGCACCACCAGCAGAGGTCTATGGCATTTTTGTAGACTACCGTAATTCGCATCCGAAAGTTTTGCCCAAACCCTATTTTGGCGACGTGAAGGTAGAGGAGGGAGGCAAAGGCGCGGGGACTGTCTTTCGCACCAGCATCACAGTAATGGGAATCACCACAAACTATCACATGGTGGTGAGTGAACCAGAACCGGGGCGGGTTCTGGTTGAGACAGACGACCAATTAGGTACTACCACCTCCTTCACCATCGATCCAGTGGAGGGTGGCAAGAAGAGCAACGTAACGATTACGACCGATTGGACACCCAAACCAGGTGTCATGGGCTGGGTCGAGAAGCTCTCCGTACCCGGTGTAATGCGAAAGATCTACGATGCCGAGCTAAAGCTGGTACAAGAATATGTAAAGACCAATCAGAAGGGTGGGGGTGGGTTTAACTAACCTAGAGCAGGCCCTTCACGCGCAGCCGTTGTTGCAATGGTACTGATGACAAATAAGGGCCTGCAATCTCGCCCAGTCGTTGGGCAAAAATTTCCATTGGCTTCTTCCTGCTGCTGTTACATGTGGCGCTGTTCATGCTCATGGGCTGTGACCTTCAACTCAGCAAAGGCACGACGAGATTGAGCAGTAGAATCTGCACCACTTGTAACCTGCCCCAATGGGCGCAGCCTGTTCGTATGGCACAAGACATGGGTTCTATTGAGTTCCTAGAACTTGGGGCGCATCGCTCGACCGTTTCTAAGAAGTACCCACTTGCAGCCCTATTGCAGATCCACAACTTGTCAAGCGTGCTACAGACCAGTAGACTATGAGGACTCCACCCACTCTGATGCAAACGCAATAATAGCAAAGCAGTAAACCCATTTCATCATTTTGCACCTACATACAATCCAGGAGAACCACTCATGGAGCCACGAGTCCCTTCAGCATTGGATGATTTTCTATTTGACCTCAACGGCTATTTGGTTTTGAAAAACGCAGTAGGGCCAGATCTGCTGGCGCGCCTGAATGCCGCCTTTGATGCGTTCCCACCACTGGAATATGGCGAGTGGTGGGGGAATGCCATGCGTCGTGATTACAATGGCGCGACTGGCTTTGAATTACACAATTGTGTGGAGGCAGGTACGGCATTTGAAGAATTGATCGACCATCCTGGCTGGATTAATTACCTCCGTCATTACTGCGGTGAGGAAAATAGCTATGTGGCAGGGCTTTTTATCGATGAGTGCATCGCCTCAATTCGCCGGTCGGGCGGCCATCATCCTGTCCACTCTGGGGGTTATCGCAGTGCTTTACGCAACAAGTATCTCTATGAGCATGGCGTCTTTCGCTGTGGTCAATGTAACGTGAACTTGGCAATCACCGATGTCGGGCCAGGTGACGGGCCAACAATGGTGATTCCAGGTAGCCACAAATCCAACATGCCCCATCCCAACGCAGGCAACTATGCAAATCTAGATCGCATGGATAGCCTAGAGGGGGCTGTGCCTGTCTATATGGAAGCGGGTGATGCGTTGCTCTTTGTGGATGGCCTCATGCATGGGGGCAGCAGCCGCACCAACGAAGTAGGCGAGCGCCGCGTAACCATCTTCCGGTATGGTGTAAGCTGGGGTTCGACGCGCTATGGCTTTGAGTACTCACAAGCCCTGCTTGATCACCTAACACCTGAACGACGCAAGTTGCTCCAGCCCATTCCACCTATCCGCCCTCCACAGGCATGAGATTGCGCCACACTTCTAAAGCACCCAAACCTTTCGCGGAGCCTGGAGTTCTAAGGAAGGCGTTTGCACAATAGTTTGTATGATTGCGGATCGATTCTTAAAGGAGAGAGGAGGCTCCAGCGCTGGAGCCTCCTCTCTTG
>CAMPHP010000800.1 GCA_946885925.1 uncultured Litorilinea sp. | reverse complement strand
CGTCAATGCAGTCATTGTGCCCACACTCCAAGGAGATGAACTCGCCTTGGGGCGCGGCGGCGTGGAGGTCAACGCCGTGGTGATAGGGGATTGTCCGATCACGCGTGCCGTGGATGACCAAGACAGGGTGGGGATAGTTCTTGACCACTGCCAACGTGTTGAACGCGTCACGTACGGCAATACCAGGCAGCCATTGCTCGGTCGCAAGCGCCTGCACACTGGTAAAGGTAGAGTAGAGGATCAGCCCGGATGAAGGGCGTTCGGCGGCGAGGATGCTGACCGCACCCCCACCGAGCGAATGACCAAAGAGAAGTATGCGTTCTGGATCGACTTGAGGATGGCGGATGATCGTGTCATAGGCCAGCAGCATCGTCTCGCGGATAGCGTCATACGAGGGACTCCCTTCCGAACGACCATACCCCGGATATTCGACCAAGAGGACGCCGATGCCCATCCGTCGCAGGCCCAATGTTGAAGGGAGCCAGCGCTCGATCAAGTCGGCATTACCGTGGGCAATAATGCAGAGTGGTGCGGGTGCTGTCTGCTCTGCGCCCAGCGGTGCGAGATACCATGTCTCTACTTGCCCCTCGCTTGTATCAAGCCAAATCTGTTCTAACCCCGGCACATTGGGGAGCGCGGCTGGTGGGCCAAGGAAATGGCGCGGAAAGAGAATGGACCGCTGGTTGAGATAGAAATAGCCCGCATAAACCACGTAGAGCAGGAGGACTAGGGCCAAAAGGATGTATAGCACGCGCATGAGGTAGATATGTCTACTCAATGCGCTTTTTTAACTTCGGGTCAAGAAAATCGCGCAAAGCATCGCCCAAAAGATTTGCCGCCATAATCGCTATCGTAATGGCAAGTCCGGGGAACAAGACGAGCCACCACGAGGGGCGAAAGGACGCAGCCAACACCCCCCCCAACATATTCCCCCAACTCGGCGCTGGCGGGGGAATGCCCATGCCGAGGAAGCTCAGGGCTGATTCGGCAAAGATCGCCGCGCCCAAGTGGAGCGTGGCAACCACCAAGATCGCAGCCACACATTGAGGCGCGACATGCAGCAGCATAATACGCCAGTGGGAAGCACCAATCATCCGTGCTGAGTCGACATAAGCAGTTTCCTTGACTGAAAGCACGATGGAACGGGTAATGCGCGTGGAGACAGGAATGCGTGTCACGGCGATGGCAATGATGACAGTGGTCAGCCCCGCACCTGCCACGGCAAGCAGCAAGAGGGCAAGGATCAGCGCAGGGAAGGACATCAGCACATCCACCAGCCGCTGGCTCACCATGTCGAAGCGACCGCCGAAATAGCCGCTCATCACCCCCCACATAAAGCCAAAGAGATCACCCAACAGCACAGAGCTAATGCTGACGATTAAGGTGATCCGCGCGCCAAAGATGATGCGACTTAGCACATCGCGGCCTAGATCGTCTGTGCCTAGGAGGTGATCTGCCGAAGGCCCGCTTCTCACCGCGGCAAAATCGGCTTCGATTGGATCATAGGGTGCTAGGTAGGGGGCCAAGATCGCCACAAAGATCAGGGCGATCCAGATGAACAAGGAGATCGTGCCGATGGGGGATGAGCGCAGGAAGCGCACCATGCGATCCATGACACCTGGCAGACCGTGCGGCGATTCCGGACGCGCCATTGCGCCTACGAGTGCGCTCTTTTTGCCCGTTACCGCGGTGCTGAGTTCACTCATAGCGAATCCTTGGGTCAAACCAGCCATAGCTGAGATCGACCAACAGATTGATGACCGCAAAGATAATGCCGTAGAGCAGAACAAGATTCTGGATCATCATCCAATCCCGTTCCGTCAACGCCTGGACAAGCAACGTGCCCAAACCCGGCACGCCAAATGCCCGCTCTACCGAGACAGCGCCGCCGAGCAAGCCCCCCAGCGCCACCCCCGATGTTGTGATCACAGGCAGCATGGCATTCTTAAAGACATGACGCCACATCACCATGCGGTCGGGAAGCCCCTTGGCGCGTGCGGTGCGAATGTAGTCATCGTACATCACTTCTAGCGCCGACGAGCGGGCCATCCGTGCATTGGCGGCGGCAAGCCCCAATCCAAGCGCCAGCGCGGGCAGCGTTGTCATCGACAGGTTTGCCAGCGGGTCGTCCCACAGCTGGACAATGGTGAGTGGTGGACGCCACGTAAAGATCAGCACGGACGCCAAGACAATCAGCAACCCAATCCAAAAACTAGGCACGGCAATAAAGACCGTAATCGTCACGCGTGAAATATGGTCAAAGAGCGAGTTGCGCCACATGGCGCTGAACATGCCGATGGGCACGCCGATGAGCCAGGAGAAGAGGACTGCCATGAGCGCAATTTGTCCCGTGATGGGCGCTCGCCGCAGGACAAGATCGCGGATTGGCTCGTTTGTCCAGAAGGAGGAACCCAGGTCGCCCCGGACAACCTCGCCCATCCATGAGAGGTACTGTACATAGTAAGGCTTGTCGAGGCCCAGGCTGGCTCTAGCCGTCTGGAGTTCCTCCTCGCTCAAGACGTAGCTTCCGGCTGACTCGGACATGATCAGCGCCAATGGATCGCCTGGAAGCACACGCATCGCCAGGAAAATCAGGATCGTGATCCCCAACACGGTAGGGATCATGATGGCAAGACGCTGCGAAAGATAGCGGTACATCAGTTCACCTTATCACCAACTTACCCTTTAGGCTAGCTTATACATCGAGCCATGCGGTTTCAATGCGGCCCCATTCGGCAAAGGCGCGGGTATCCATTGCCAATCCCTTGACCGCAGTCCGCCACATGGGGAGATGGAAGGTGTAGCCAATCAAGAACCAGGGTGGGTCTTCGTCAAGTAGCTGTTGCGCCTGATTGATCAATTCCTGGCGTGCTTCAACGTCGGTCTCCACATCAATGTGATCCAAAAGCGCAT
>CAMPHP010000799.1 GCA_946885925.1 uncultured Litorilinea sp. | reverse complement strand
AACTAGGACGCATCGAGCGTGAAGAGCGCACAGGCGAATATTACGAGCAAGACCCAGAGTCACATCTACGCATCAACCATGACGCCTGAAACTGCCAGCGAGTGGCCTAGCCTACCTAGCGAAACCGAAATCTATATACTCCCAAATGGCGAGATTGTGGTAGCAGACCTGCCCGCCGAACTGGCGGCGCAGTTGGCGCAGCTTACACAGTTTGAACCATTGGCACAAGCAAACAACTCTGACTATGTCTCCGATCAGCAGCATCCAACTCACCCCGCTTAGCTCGTCTGACCAGGGGAAGATCACTCAGCTCTATCGTTACTTAGAGCTATTCACCGAAGGCGATCCCCCACGCAACAGCCTCTTTGTCTTTGCCCCTGCCACAGGTCCACTCTCGATTGGCAGCAGTGCTCCTAGCGATGACGAACTGCTGATCATTGACCCACCGGCAGACATCAACCAGCGCTTTAAGCTTGGTACTCAAGTTGCCGCGCTCTTTACCAGCACACCCGAAACGTCCTCTATTCCCCTACTCCAGACTGTACCAGGTGGCGTCGCCCATGTACGGATTGGCGATCATTTCCTCGATATCTATAGCCAACAGCATAGCGCGGTTGTCCATCTTCCGGCTCTAGGTATTTTCTGTGGAGGTGATTACGGCAGCGATAGCATAGTACCGCGCATCGCGGCTGGCTCTGATGGTTCGGATGAGTTGGAGACGCTTCGCCTGCTGGCACGTTTGATCAAGCAGCACCGTGTCTCGCTCTATATCCCGCGTACCGGCAACCAACTCACCGATAAAATGTCCGTGATGGAAAAATTGGCTGGAGATGTCGCCTATATTCATGGCCTGCGCCGCGTGGTTACACCTTTGGCACAGCGTGGGGAGAGTATGGAAGCCGTCAGTGACCTAGCCGAAAGCGTCCTGCCGCGTGATCGCCGCACCCCTGCTGGCTGGGCGGCACACCGCGCCAATCTTAGCTCTCTGGCTCGAGCGGTGGTGGATCAAACAGGGGAGTAGTAAGTTTCCCCTGCGTATACTGTTCAGGGTACTCTACGCCTAAATGGGCATAGGCAGCACGCGTCGCCACTCGCCCGCGCGGGGTACGGTCCAAAAAGCCTAATTGCAGCAAATAGGGTTCCACCACATCCATAATGGTGTCGCCTTCCTCGCTAATACTTGCAGCAAGCGTATCGAGACCAACCGGCCCGCCGCTAAACTTGTTAATCAACGCATCCAGCACGCGGCGATCCAGGTCATCTAGCCCCAGATCATCCACATCGAGTAGTTGCAGCGCCAACTGCGCTACTTCCAAATCAATATGCCCATTTGCCCGCACCTGCGCATAATCTCGCACACGGCGCAGCAAGCGCAGAGAAATACGGGGTGTACCACGCGCCCGCCGTGCAATCTCCGCCGCGCCAGCCTCATCAATTTGAACCTGGAGCAATCCTGCCGCGCGCTTTACGATCTCCTGTAGCGCAGCATGGTCATAAAAATCAAAACGCTCCACCACCCCAAAACGGGCACGCAAGGGCGAGGTCAAAAGCGCCAACCGTGTAGTTGCGCCCACCACCGTAAATTTGGGCAATTTCAGTTGAATATTGCGTGCACCAGGTCCAGTGCCGACCACGATATTGAGCGAAAAATCTTCCATTGCGGGGTAGAGGATCTCCTCCACAGCACGCCCCAAACGATGGATCTCGTCAATAAACAGTACATCGCCCTTGCGCAAATTTGTAAGAATCGCCGCCAGATCACCCGCTTTCTCAATGGCAGGCCCTGCCGTCACCTTCAAATTTGCACCCATCTCATTGGCAAGGATATGGCTCAAAGTCGTCTTGCCCAATCCTGGCGGGCCATAGACCAACACATGGTCAAGGGCATCACCCCGTCCCCGCGCGGCCTCGACCAAAACCTGGATCTTTTCACGCAGGCGCTCTTGCCCGATCATCTCGCGCAGTGAGCGCGGACGTAAGGCATGGTCAATCTGCTTGTCGCCAATCTGTGCTGCACCGGAGACAGTTCGTTCTTCGCTGTCGCTCTCATCTGGCGATACAAAGTTGTCGCGTGTAACGGGCTGGGTAGGCCCATTTGATTTGGTTGGTCGTTTCGTCTTGCCTAGTGTACTACGTTCATCTGCCATACTTGCCCCATTTCACCCTTTACAAGGTGGCACGTTTGTTCTATCCACCTCTCATTATACATCATTTGACGCCAGAGCGTCGAAACTCGATGTGTGCCTGTTGACGTGCAACTGGGTTATGCTTGCTTGACGCCAATCTCAAAAGCTGCTATAACCTGTCTATTCTTTTCCATGGACAAGCGACGGTATGAGCCGATCGCAACTAACGAGTAGTAGCGGATACCTCTCTCTGGTGCAAACCAAGAGAGACGGGTTATATACCGTTGAGGAGCATAAATCATGTCGCGTGAAGATTTTGTAGCCAAAGAACAACGCAAACTGCTGGAAGAGCGTGTCCAAGTCTCTGCAGAACTAGAGCACCTGCGCGAACTCATGCAGGCAGAAGTTGATGTAGAGCCGGACGAGGGGGACGCGGAAATTTTCGAGCGAGAAAAGAATGCGGCGCTCATCGCCGTTTTGGAACGCAAGTTACAGGATATTGATTCTGCGTTGCGCTCGATCGAAAAGGGGCAATATGGCACTTGTGAACGCTGTGGAAGGGCCATTGAAATCGAACGGCTGGAAGTAAAGCCCGATGCCACCCTGTGTCTCAACTGCCAGCAGGAGGTAGAGCGGCTCTCGCGCCGCAACCGGCCTACTCGCCAAATCGAATGGTAGATCGAATGGTAGTCTGTGCGGGCCGAGCCAGCTCTGGCTCGGCCCTTTATAACCCAGGAGTTGTCTAGCTGCTCACCCTACTCTTATGCTTACCAACTCATACGTTGAGG
>CAMPHP010000798.1 GCA_946885925.1 uncultured Litorilinea sp. | reverse complement strand
AGAACTCCATTTCCACAGGCATCCGCCTGCCTACGTGTTCTTGATCCCAACCGAATTGGTTGACAAAGACCACTTTGGATTGTTGAGCACGACGGTTAAAAGGCTCGACACTGTCAAAGAAGAAATTCACTTCCAGGTCGATCAAATCCCCATTGTCCCCGCGGTGTCCAACAGGCCAACCATATTGCTCTTCCCATGCTGCCACCAATTCCGGGCGGCGACCTCCGGGCGAAGAAGTGCTGAGAACAAAGAGAACCGCACGTTTGCCTTGCTCTTTTAGCAATCCATCCAAATGATCCATCACGCGGATATCGCGCCAGAGTCCTTTGGAGAGCACCATACGTGTTACATGGGTAAAGACGTAATCGGGAACGTAACCCCAAAGCCTTTCACAATAGATTTGCAGCCTGCGCTTGGATTCCAGTTTGGCAAGAATGGTGGTGGCAGCGGAAGGCACACCATTGTAGACCAAATCAATCGGGGCATGGGCCAAGGCACCACCCAAAAAGCGCAGTTCTTCTACCACCAAATCACCCACAGCAAAAATGCCATTACAAGTCGCAGCAGTCTTGAGAATTGGGTGCTTAAAGAGATCGTCCTGGTTGCCAAAAACGGTTTCCAGGTCTAGATTCCACTCACGCGCCTTACGCAGCGCATTATAAAAACGGGTGTCGTGACCGCTGTGCTCCTCCACGATACGCCGCGCTGTGGCGGTTTCGTGGGCATAGAAGACTGTGCGCCATTGGCCCGGTTCAGTCAGTTGGGCAGCATAGACCACTGGCATCCCCAACCATTCGTGGGCAATAATAAATTTCTGCTCAGGTGCTAGATCATTTCCGGCACCGATGGCACGCAGCGCCGCAAAAAGTGGAGGAGCAATGCTGATGTAGAGATTATATTCGGGATTCCAGCTATAGCGGGCACTATCCAGTCCATAGTGCTCCCAGAGGAAATACTTAAAGCTATCGACCTGCTGCATATTGGGTGAGGTCGCATCTACCAGAATCACCTCATGCTCGCTATCACCAAAACGACGCGTGCCATAGTAGACAGCAACGGAGAAAGTCTGTTCCACCTGTTGCAGCGCGGCACGGGTAGGTTCATCCACACCATCGGTAATGGCATGGAGGCTGCTGTAGCGGGTGGTCAGTCCGCTACGGGGATGGTTGAGCCGTTCAATATACACTGGATCGGAGGCGAGCATAGGGCCAACCAAAACGGTGCGTTCAACCGCGCTCAGATAGCTGGGCGCGCGTAGCAACCCATCTAGCACCGCACCAATGCCACCGATTTTGATCCCAGCTTCATGGGTGGCATGAACGAGCAACGGAATCGATGTTGCCATCAGTACTTCCTCCCTGGACTTGGCTCCCTGGACTTGGCTCTCTGGACTACTCGGTACTCTAGGTGATAAGAATCTCTCAGGGGCTGTAACGAACCATCCCACCCTGGGCAGCGCCGATCCACAGCGCGCCCTCTGCATCAAACATGAGCGATGTTATCTCCGGAGCAGGCAGTTGGTCAGTAGGTGCAGCAAGCCACTCAACTCCGTTAAAGTAGAGCAATTCGTTGGTAGCAGTGGCAACCCATATTTCGCCATTGGGGGCTGGTGCAAGGGCCACAATCGCCTGTTCAGCCAGTGCAGGGTCGAGAGTAAGCTGGTTTTCACGATAGCGCGCCAGCCCCTGATCTGAACCGACAAGCAACTCGCCACTTGCGGTAAGTGCTAAGGCTGCAATCGAGTCACCGGGCAGGCTGCTATTGCTGCGATTGAATAGCTGCAACTGGTTATCTTGGAAGCGCAAAAGACCGCCGCTACGCGTGCCAATCCAGACCGCATCGCCATCGCTTTGCAGCGCCATAATGTCCTCATCGGGCAAGCCATTCTCGCCTGTTAAGTTAAAAAAGGTCGTGCCTGTCCAGATGCTCAAGCCAGCATTGGTTCCAAGCCAGATCCGATTCTGGTCATCGACAGTAATCGCTTGCACAACGCTCCCTGTCAGTCCCTCGTCTGCCCCGTAAGTTGTCCAGGTCGTACCATCAAAGAAAGCTGCACCATCCGTGCCAAACCAAACACCATCGGCGGTAGGCAGGATGACGCGCACATTCACAGCGGGCAAATCACTGTTGGCAGGAGTATAGCTTTCCACCGGCGTATCACTATCAGGGACGAAGTGGGTCGCACCACCATCGCCCGCCAGCCAAAGGGAATCATCAGGAGCTTGGACAATCTGGTGAATGGTGTTGCCGGGAGTTACCTCGTCGGGAATGAGCAATTGCCGCCATGCTGTGCCATCAAAGGCGCTTATGCCGCCGCCTGCCGTGGTATAGTAGACCTCTCCGTCTGTGTCAATCATAAGGCTGGTGAGTGGCTCGGCAGCCATGCCTTCCTCTTCGCGGTAAAAGCTGATACAGCCTTCTACGCCTGGGTCAAAGCGGCAAAGCTGCGTTTGGTCTGAACCGATCCAGATGGTCCCATTGCTGCTTACATCCAGTCCGGTCAAGCGTCCGCTCGGAAAATCACCATTTGCTGCGTTATAGCTATCCCATTCTTCCCCATCCGTACGATAGAGCGTATCGCCGCTGGTCAACCAGATCGCGCCTGAGCCATCCGCTGCCAACGCATTAATACGATTGTCAGCCAGCGGACTGTTGTCAACCGTATAGAGGGTCGCTTCGTCGTCAGCATAGGAGACAAGACCGTTTTGGGTTGCCAGCCAAATGGTTGCGCCTCCATCGACTACCGCAATGTCACGGATGCCGTTGGTTTCCAGCCCTTCGTCAGCACCAATATACCGCCATTCACCTGCGCGCGCATCAAAGAGATCAATTCCCTGGCGCGTGTAGCCCACCACCAGCAAGCCATCTCCGGCGCTACACCAAAGTGACGACACATCATCATAGCGCATGGTACTATTACTG
>CAMPHP010000797.1 GCA_946885925.1 uncultured Litorilinea sp. | reverse complement strand
ACTCTATGACTGTACATTTGCTGCACATTAGGGATGCGACTTCGCCGGTGCTTAGACCTGGCGATATTCGCCTTCCACGACATCGTCTTCGCTGCCGCCATCGGGCTGTTGGCCGGAAGCGCCGCCCGCTTGGGCATTAGCGTCGCCATTCTGCTGGTACATTTGCTGTGTCAGCGCATGGCTTGCCTGTTGCAACTGTTCGGTATGCTGGCGGATTTGCGCCAGATCGTTCTGGTTGATAGCTGCCTTCAACTCCTCGATTACCGATTCAATCTGGCCCCGGTCAGTTGCCGGTACCTTGTCTCCCAATTCCTTGAGCGACTTTTCGGTAACATAGATCAAGTTGTCCGCAGTGTTGCGTGCCTCGGCCAGGTCGCGTTGCGCCTTGTCCTCGGCTTCGTGGCTCTTGGCCTCGCGCACCAGGCGATCCACCTCGTCGGTCGAGAGGTTGGTCGAAGCAGTGATCTTAACACTCTGCTCTTTCCCAGTGGCCTTGTCCTTTGCCATAACATTCAGAATACCGTTGGCGTCAATGTCAAAAGTCACCTCGATCTGAGGCACACCGCGGGGTGCTGCTGGAATCCCATCCAAGCGGAAATTGCCTAGCGTCTTGTTGTCACGCGCCATTGGCCGCTCACCCTGCAAGATGTGGATGTCCACCGCAGTCTGGCTATCTGCCGCTGTGCTGAAGATCTCGGTCTTCTTGGACGGAATTGTGGTGTTGCGTGGGATCAAGACGGTCATCACGCCACCCATTGTTTCCAGACCCAGGCTCAACGGTGTCACGTCAAGCAACAGCAGGTCGCTGACTTCGCCACCCAACACACCTGCTTGCAACGCCGCACCGACTGCCACCACCTCGTCGGGGTTGACACCCTTGTGGGGTTCCTTGCCCGTGAGCTGGCGTACAAGCTCTTGGATCATGGGCATACGGGTCGAACCACCGACCAGCACCACTTCATCCAAGTCCGACGCCTTAATCCCCGCATCTTTCAACGCGTTGGAGAAAGGCTGCTTACAGCGTTCCACCAGATCGGCGGTCAACTGCTCAAATTTGCTGCGGCTTAGGGTCATTGCAAGATGCTTGGGGCCGCTGCTATCTGCCGTAATATAGGGCAGGTTAATCTCAGTCTGGGGTGTGGACGAAAGTTCGATTTTTGCCTTTTCCGCGGCCTCACGCAGACGTTGTAACGCTTGGCGATCCTGGCTCAGGTCAATGCCTTGTTCTTTCTTGAACTCTTCAAAGAGCCAGTGGACAATGCGTTCGTCCCAGTCATCACCACCCAAGTGGGTGTCACCATTGGTGGACTTCACTTCGATAACGCCGTCGCCGACTTCTAGTACGGAAACGTCGAAAGTACCACCACCCAAGTCAAAGACCAAGATGGTCTCATCACTTTTCTTATCCAGACCATAGGCCACTGCCGCAGCGGTTGGCTCGTTGATAATGCGGAGCACTTCCAACCCGGCAATCTGCCCTGCGTCTTTGGTTGCCTGGCGCTGGCTGTCATTGAAGTAGGCCGGAACTGTAATGACTGCCTGCTTCACATCTTCCCCCAAATACGCCTCAGCATCGCGCTTAAGCTTGCTCAAGATCATCGCGCTGATCTCTTGTGGGGTATAGACCTTGTTCTTGATGGGAATTGAGACACGGGCGTCATGGTGCGGACCCTCCGTAATGGTATAGGGCACCATCTCCATGGTCTTGCGCGTTTCAGGCTCATCAAAGCGACGGCCCATCAAACGCTTGACCGAGAAGACCGTGTTCTCAGGATTCACAACCGCCTGGCGCTTGGCAGTAATACCAACTAGTCGATCACCGTTCTTCGTAAAGGCAACCACCGAGGGGGTTGTGCGTGCGCCTTCTGAATTGGCGATTACCGTGGGGTTACCGCCTTCCATAACGGCTACTACACTGTTGGTGGTTCCCAGGTCAATGCCGATAATCTTACTCATAGATACTGCTCGCCTCCTGAATTTGCGTTTGTCTCGAGAAACAATGTTCTCACCGATAAGGACTCTTTATGTAGCTTGTTTTTGTGTGGCTTATTGATGCGTAACTTATTAACAAGCAGTCGAGCCAACATTCTTTTTCGTTGCTGTCTCGCTCGACATCCTAATGGGCTATGCTTGCTCTTTGTTTCTCTAAACTATGTTTCTCTGTGTTGGGTTTTTCTGTACTTGTTTCTGTGCGTGTTTCTCTCGCACTATATCCCTAAGTGTACCCGAAGCGTATCAGTAAAACATATGGTAAACATTAGCAAAGTGTTTGAGTTTCTAGGGATTTACATTTCCAAATGTAGTGTCTGCACAAAAACGTCGCCTATGCTATGATTGGTGGAGAGATTGTGAGAGAGTGAGCTATCCAACGGTCTCTTGCCTAGGTTAGTACCGTTGGAGTCGTTTCGTTTTCGTCAAAAGTTGCCAGTAGGAGACTCTTGTGAGTAACCACGGGTTAGGAAATGCAATGTTAGGTAGCGTTTTAACAAGCAGCGGCCAAATGATGAGTAACCAAATTGCCGTCTTTATTGATTTTGAAAATGTAGCGTTATGGGCAGAACAGGAGTTCATTGATTTTGAGCTAACCCCGTTGATGGAGTACCTCCAAAGCCGGGGGCCGGTAGTGATTAAGCGGGTCTATGGAGATTGGAGCCGCTTCTCCCACTATCGTGAAGAGCTCATGAACAATTCGGTAGACTTGATCCAGATTTATAGTGTGCGTGCAGGTAAGAACCGTGCTGATATTCGCATGGCGCTCGATGCCATTGAAACCGCTATCACTCGACCCCAGATTCAGACCTTTGTGGTTATCTCTGGCGATAGCGACTTTGGCCCGCTGGTCTCTAAATTGCGCGAATATGGTCGCTATACGCTCGGTATTGGCCCGCGTGCGCTCGGCATTCACACAAATATCTCGGATAC
>CAMPHP010000796.1 GCA_946885925.1 uncultured Litorilinea sp. | reverse complement strand
ATCTAGACAACGCCTTGCGCGCCCATGCGCTTTTTAAGAAAGATCGCGACTATATCGTTCGCAATAATGAGGTCATCATTGTTGATGAGTTCACCGGGCGCTTGATGGAAGGTCGCCGCTACTCTGAAGGTCTACACCAGGCAATTGAAGCAAAAGAAGGGGTGAAGGTCCAAAAGGAGTCAATGACCCTGGCATCCATCACCTTCCAGAACTTCTTCCGCATGTATGACAAGCTGGCAGGCATGACGGGTACTGCCAAGACTGAAGAAGAAGAGTTCCAGCGTATCTATAACCTGGATGTCGTGGCTGTGCCTACGTATAAGCCTGTGATACGCCAAGATATGGCGGACTATGTCTATCGCACGCCGGAGAACAAATTCAAGGCCGTTATTGACGATATTGTTGAGGCGCACAAGCGCCAACAGCCTGTGCTTGTCGGTACCGTTGCGATTGAGACTAGTGAACTTGTTAGCCAAATGCTCAAGCGGCGCGGCATCGAGCACGAAGTCCTCAACGCCAAGAACCACGAGCGCGAGGCAACGATTATCGCCCAAGCAGGCCGCCCTGGTGCTGTGACCATCGCCACCAACATGGCAGGTCGTGGTGTCGATATTTTGTTGGGGGGTAACTTTGAAGGCCTCGCGCGCGAACAACTGCGCCGTGAAGGGATTGACCTGACTGAGATTCCTCAAGCCGCTTGGAACCATGCTCTTGATATGCTCAAGCATGGTCAAGACGTTACTGCCGCCTATCCTGAGCGTTGGGCCGAGGTGTTGGTGCAAAAGTACGAGGAGACAGAGCGCGACAAGGAACTGGTGCGCAGCCTGGGTGGGCTCTATGTGATTGGCACCGAGCGCCACGAAGCACGGCGCATTGACAACCAGTTGCGTGGTCGTTCTGGTCGTCTGGGTGATCCAGGTCAGAGCCGCTTCTATTTAAGCCTGGGTGACGAACTGATGCGGCGCTTTGGCGGCGAGCGTATTAGCTCCATTATGGAGCGTTTGGGTGTAGAAGATGACATGCCCATTGAAGCGGGCGTGGTGACAAAGGCAATTGAAAACGCCCAGACCAAGGTTGAAGGACATAACTTTGACATGCGTAAGCATGTCTTGCAATATGACGGAGTTGTCAACGAGCAGCGCAACCGTATCTATGACCAGCGCCGGCGCATTCTCACCGAGCCTTCGATGAAGGTTTCAGTCGAGGGGATGATCGATGAGGAAATCGCGGGTTTGGTTGATAGCTTTACCGCTGGCGATGAGGAAGAATGGGATCTGGAGAGCCTGGCACAAGCCCTCGGCGGTCTCTTCCACTTGCCCGCAGATTTCTCGGTTGAGTCTTGGCGGAATCTCAAGCGCGAGGAGATTGAAGACCAAGCGGTGGAGATGGCGCTGGATGCCTATGCAGCTAAGGAAGCTTTGTTGGGCGAAGCCGTTATGCGGCGCTTTGAAAAGCAGATTCTTCTCTGGGCCGTTGACAATCGCTGGGTTCGCCATTTGACCGATCTCGACCGCCTGCGCGAGGGGATTGGGCTACAAGCGTTTGCCCAGGTTGACCCGCTGGTTGCCTATAAGCGTGAAGCCTTTAATATGTATGGCGAGTTGATGAATGACATTCGGGGTGATGTTGTGAAGGCGATATTGACCCTTCAGATCCAGCCGAAACCAGCCGCTACTACTGCAAGCGGTGCCAGCGAGGCTGCACCACAACTTGCTACCACGCCGATTGCCCGCAACATCCGCACCAACCGCGATGCGCCCGTTGCCCAGACTGTCCGCAAGAGTGGGCCAGATGTGGGGCGCAATGACCCTTGTTGGTGTGGCAGCGGCAAAAAGTATAAGAATTGTCATATGAACAGCGACCGCGCCAAGGCTGGTGGTCAACAAGTCGCAGCAGGGCGATGAGCCATGGAGAGACTAAAGCTTGGCGCACACATGTCTATCGCGAGTGGCGTCAGCTATGCATTGAGACGGGCAGCGTCGGTGGGGAGCAACGCCGTCCAAGTCTTTACCAAGAACAACCGCCAGTGGCAAGGGCCGCCAATTTCGCAAGCCGATATAGAACGCTGGCAGAGTGAAATATCTATCCACCAGATTCATGCTGCCGTGAGTCATGCGAGCTATCTGATCAACTTGGCAAGTCCTCAAGATCCCCTATGGGAAAAGAGCATTGCTGCACACCAAGACGAACTTGAGCGTGCCCATGCCTATGCAATCCCGCATGTGGTACTGCATCCTGGCGCACACACGGGTTCAGGAATTGATGCGGGTATTGCACGCGTTGCCGCGGCGCTAAACCGCATCCACGCGGCAACGCCTGAATGTAACGATACAATGACCCTGCTCGAACTCATGGCTGGTCAGGGTTCGACGCTTGGCAGTAGCATTGCCGAACTCCGCCGTATTATTGACCTAGTGGATGAGCGCTCTCGCGTTGGTATTTGCGTGGATACTTGTCACGCCTTTGCTGCGGGCTATGATCTGCGTACCTACGAGGGCTATAATGCCATGCTTGATGAGCTAGATCGAGAATTAGGGTTGGAAGTGCTGAAATGCTGGCATTTCAACGACAGTAAAGGGGGCCTCGGCAGCCGTCTCGACCGCCATACACACATTGGCGAGGGCGAGATTGGGGAAGAAGGCTTCCGCTTTGTGCTCAATGATCCACGCTGGATTGGAGTTCCCATGTTGTTGGAAACGCCAAAAGAAGATGACTTGAAAGAAGACCTGATGAATCTCCAGCGGCTTTGTGCGCTGGTGGATGACCCGGCGCGTATTCCGTTGGGGCTATGTACCGCACCTACAGAGGAGATGTCTGCATGAGTAACCAATCTTCCAACTCAACGCCCAATCGGGCAACCGGGCCAGATCGCCAACTGACGCTCCCGGAAAAGAGCCACCAGGACTATCTGGCTGCGGTCGGGGAG
>CAMPHP010000795.1 GCA_946885925.1 uncultured Litorilinea sp. | reverse complement strand
GTCATGCCGCAGGCATCTCTCTGGGGGCGCGCAGGGCAGAGACTGCCCCCAGGGCGCGTAGGAGTCTCTCTGCCTCTGCTTCCCCAAGGCAGGAACTTGAGTTGCTTAAGCAAGAATTCAGCATCTCACAGCAAGTGCCGCGCGACTGACTTTGCCCACCGTCGCGAATGGTAAGGCTGTCCATCCAATAAAATGTTCAACTGAATAGTCACATGCAGCGCGTCCACAGTGCTTTCGACCTGGGCGCGAGCGGTCGCGTCTATCGTGCGTTCGGGCCAGTATAGGGTGACGTGGTTGACGCCGCGAATTGTGGCGTGGGCAGGGTTATGCTCGGAAACGCTGGCAGTAGCGTCTGAACTTCGCTCTAGCTCAATATGTTCGGAGACACGCGTGCGCCCGGAGGTGCCGACGCGTACAGACGCTGTACCAGCAACATGGTCGCGAGTTACGGTGAAAATGGGCTTGTCGGAATAGCCAGTGACTAGCGGCGTGTACGGCGTGGGTGGATGAAGCACAGGTGTGGGCAACGCTGGCTCCTGCGCGCCGAGTACAGGGAGTTGGATGCACGATGCCCTGTCGCCACCAAGATAGATCGTTCCCGTGTGCGCTTTGGGCGTAGGCCACGAGTTAGGGAAGTCGGCTGCAGCGATGCCGACGCGGATGCTGTGGCCCGGTTCAAAAAGCCAGCTTGTGGCGTCGAGTTGGATGTCGAGTTCATAGACCTGACCTGGCTCGACCGGCGAGGGAGCAGCGTGCGAGTCGCGATGGGTCAGGTTGAGCACGCCTTTGGTGATGAGCGCGGCAGTGCCGTCGGGTGCTACGTCGATCAGACGCACGGAAAGTGCGGCAATGTCGGCACTAACACTGGCGTAGATGCGCGCTTCAGGATAACCCAGAATCTCAACCGGCGATGTGAGAGGTGGCGTAGTCCAGCTATAGGAGTAGGCTTCTTCAAGTCGTTGGTCCACGGGTGTGACAAGCGGGCTGCCAGCGGAGAACATGCCAAAGGTCGTGCCGACTGTCGGATTGTAGGTGTAATCCACAGTAGATTGAGGCCCCGGCTCTTCGGCGCGCAACTGGCGGTTGTCCGCTAGATAGAGCAACTCTGCGCGGCTGCGTTCGATGGGCCAACTTGCTTCATGACGCCAGAAGCCGGTGGTCAACTTGCGTTCAGCCGCGGGCGTGTCAAACTGCTGGACATAAACCGTGATGGGAGGCTCGTCCATAATGCCGTTATCAATGCCTTTGAGCCAGTAATCATAGAAACGAACCATCTCGTGCAGGTGGTCGATCTGCGGGCCGGGCAGACCTGCATCGGGAGCAACGTGCAGCCAGGGACCAACGATCAGCTTTTTGGGACATTGCAGATGTTGGAAGGTGCGGAGGTTGCAATTCGTATAACCGTCGCGCCAGCCGCCGATGAGATAGGTCGCAGCCTGGATTGAGGCGTAATCTTCACAAAGCGAGCCTTGTTTCCAATAGTCGTTCCAAACATGGTTTTCGATCCAGGTGAGGAACCAGGGTTCGGCCTGTAGATGCTCGTCCCAGATCGAGGCCCAACGGTCACCAGTGGCAGCAGGGTAGGGAGGCAGGGCATTCTGCACCACCATCGACAGCCCATAGGTCGCCACATCATAGAGCATTTGCAGCGTACCGCCCTTGTAGTGACAGTCGTCGGTGTAGCGGTTGTCGGTAAAATACATTGGGCAGATGGCTTTTAGTTCTGGCGGGCGGTGCATGGCAACTTGGAGCGAGTTGAAGCCGCCATAGGAGGTACCAAACATGCCGACGACGCCGGTTGACCAGGGCTGGCGTGCCATCCAGGCGATGGCTTCAACACCATCCAACTGCTCTTGCACAGAATATTCGTCACTGGCAACACCACCGGAGCTTCCGGTGCCGCGCACGTCAACACGGATGCCGACATAGCCGCGCTGCGCCAAATAGTACTGGTAGCGCAGATTGCCCGCGCTGAGATCGTCTTTACGATAGGGATAGTAGTCAAAGACAGCAGGAAATTGGCCGGGCGCATCGGGCATGAAGAGGTGTGCATCGAGTTCGACGCCGTCGGACATAGGGATGCGAACGTGACGGGCGACGCGCACGCCGTAGAGTTCGCATGGCGATGAAGTTGTCATATTGGCTCAAGTTTCAGTCTTTTGGAGTCAAGGGAGTTAAGAAGGAGAACCCAAATTTTAGGACATGAGAGCCTGCTGCTCAATTGGGGAGCACAGGCTCTCCGCAACATTGTCGTGATGGATCGCCAGCAGTTCACGAGCCCGCGCCACATCTCGTTGTTTGATCGCATCGAAAATTGCCACATGCTCATTCACGATCTCCGGCGGCGTTTCAGAGAAGGCGACATGACGATCTGTGGCGTGCAGCCGTACATTCCATGTGATCTCGAATAACTGTGCTGCCAGAGGATTGCCACAACGGCTATACAACAGCGCATGAAAGTCATGATCTTCTTGCGGAAAATTGGGATTGTCAATACCACCGTCGATCATCCGTTGGATAATCGCTTCTAGCTGAACAATATCTTCCTCCTGCAAGTTTTGGATGGCTTCCTTGATAAAGAAATCGTCAAGCGCCCTGCGAATTCCCAGCACCTGCATAACGTTATCGCCCCGAAAAGCAAGGCCGTAGAACAGCCCATTGAGAATGGGATCAAAGTTAAAATCGCGCACCACTCGCCCATACCCCTGGCGGCTCTCGACAATTCCGAGCGCCTCCAAACGGCGAAAAGTCTCGCGCACTGCGGTGCGTCCGACCTGTAATGCAGCAGCCAGCTGCTCCTCTGTCGGTAATTTATCACCAGGTTGCAACTGATTTTCAAGAATATAGTCTTTAATACGATTTTCAATGATCGTGATCCGGTCGAGATCTTCGAGCGGTTGAATACCTGCCAAGTTCATTATCAATTC
>CAMPHP010000794.1 GCA_946885925.1 uncultured Litorilinea sp. | reverse complement strand
GGGAATGCGCGCCGCCACCACTGAGGAGGAGTTCCCTGGCTTGTTGGCCTCGGCTCGACGTGAGGCTGCCAGTGCCTTTGGCAATGATGAAGTTTATCTCGAAAAGCTGATCCCCAATGCGCGGCACATTGAAATCCAGATCCTTGCCGACAGCCACGGCAATACGATTCACCTGGGCGAGCGCGAATGTAGCATCCAGCGGCGGCATCAAAAGCTGATTGAGGAATGCCCCAGTGTGGCTGTGGAAGATACGCTGCGCCAAGAGATGGGGCGCGTTGCCATTGCCGCTGCTGAGTCTGTGAACTATGTCAATGCAGGGACAATCGAGTTTCTCTTTGATAGCCGTGATAACAAATATTACTTCTTGGAGATGAACACCCGGCTCCAGGTGGAGCACCCTGTGACCGAGATGGTGACAGGTGTGGACATTGTTAAGGAGCAGATTGCCATTGCTGCCGGGCGGCGGATGCGTTACAACCAAAAGGATATTGTTAACAAAGGCTGGGCGATTGAATGTCGTATTACGGCAGAAGATCCCTTTAACAATTTTATGCCTAGCTCTGGCACCATTGTCTCTTTGCAGGAACCAACAGGGCCAGGGGTGCGCGTCGAGAGTTCGCTCTATCGGGGGATGGAGTTGAATCTCTACTATGATCCCATGATCGCAAAGCTGGTGGTCTGGGGTGAGACGCGCGCCGAGGCGATTTTGCGGATGCGCCGCGCACTCAACGAATATCGCATTGGCGGTATCAAGACCTCGATTCCGTTCCATCAAGAGATGATGGATAGCACGGAATTTATCTGGGGAACCTTTGACACGGGCTTTTTGTCCCGCTGGCGAATGAACCGTTTGAATCGTCCCTCAAACGACCATGAAAAAGTGGTGGCGGTGGCGGCGGCGTTGCTTGCCCACGAAGAAGGGCGCAAGGCTGTGCATATCGGCGGCAGCGACAACCACGAACAATCAGCACCGGCTCTGTGGAAGCAAGCTGGGCGTATGCGCGCGGTAAGGGGGCGGGGGTGAAATATTATTCGCGTATAGGCAGTAGCGAGTATGAGATCGAGATCATTGATGGCAAGGTCTTGGTTGATGGCGAAGCGGTTGATGTGGACATGCGCCAAAGTGGAGCACCTGAACTCTACAGCCTTCTTTATAATGGGCGCAGTTTTGAAATTCTGATCGAAGCAGATCGCTTCAATTATGGTGTGACGATGCGCGGGGAGCGATTCGACGTGCAGGTCGAGGATGAGCGCACGCGACGGCTGAATGTCGGTCGTAAGATGGTCTCGCTGCCCGAAGGTGAACTTGCCATCACTGCACCCATTCCGGGGTTGGTGGTCAAGATATTGGTGGAGGTCGGGCAGAGCGTGAAAGATGAGCAGCCGTTGGTGCTGTTGGAAGCTATGAAGATGGAGAATGAGATCCGGGCTGTGCGTGATGGGGTGGTCAAGAGTATTGGCATTAGTGCCGGTGAGCGCGTGGAGCAAAACGCTATCCTCGTTGTCCTTGAATAATTCTCGAACCAATCTCTAGTCTGTCCTCTGCTACGCGCCATGTCTTTGCCCCGGTTTCTGCCGATGCAGCGTCTCCTCTTGCCAGTGCTGGTCGTTGGGTTGGTGCTGGTCAGCCTGTTGGCATTGGTGCGCACGGTTATGAAGACCACTGCCGTGGATGGCGGCTGGGATCTCCACTCGTATTGGTACTTCGGCCATTTCCTTCGTGCGGGAATCAATCCGTATGTCGCCTATGCCGAGGAGTTGGCACTGCCAGGGCCTGTGCACTACCTTGATGGCAGCGTTGTTGCGCCCGATGCGGTGGATCAGCCCCACTTGGGCCATGTACCTGCCAATACGGCTCCGATTCTACTTCTTCTCTCAACCCTCTCTTTTTTCCCCTGGACTCAAGCGAAACAAATCTGGTTGATATGCAACCTGGCGTTGATCGTGGCGATTCCGTGGTTCGCCTTGCGGCTCCTGCCACCCTCGCTGCAATTGGCGCGCCCGCTGGCATGGCTGGCGGCTTTTTCGTTTTATGCTATGAAGGGGCCGCGTGAAAGTGCTGCAACGGGGCAAACTTCGTTGCTAGTGTTTTTCTTGATGATTGTGACCTTGTTGTTACGGCAGAGTCATTGGCTGTGGGCTGGCATCGCGCTGGGCGTGGCGTTGGGGAAGTATTCGCTATCACTGCCGGTTTTTCTCTTTCTTTTATGGGAGAAGCGGTTCCGGCTGCTTGGGGTGGCGCTTTTGGTGCAACTGCTCGGGCTGCTGGCCGTGACGGCTCTGGGCGATCATTCACTGGTGGATACGCTGCGGGTGAACTGGAGCATGGTCGCGCGCCATGCGGTAGAAGTCGGTGTGCATGTCGGCTATCTGCTGCGTGAATACCGGATAGTTGCCAATGTGGTTGTGGCAGCGATTACTTTGCTAACGCTGGGGATGGTCTGGCACACACGCCAACGAGGTTGGCTGGCGGCTGATCTGCTGCCCGTAAACAGCGCCCTGATCCTGTGGACGGTACTGGCTGCCTATCATCGTAATTATGATGCGTTGATGGTGATTCTATTTTTGATTCTTTGTTTGTCGGCAGCGACCACATGGCAATTACCGGCACGCCAGGCGCAGACGTTAGGGCTTTTTTGGCTGGTGGCGTTGGGTGTTATGTGCCTGCCGGGGGAAATCGTGCGCCCCTTTGTGACAGATGCACAAGCGGATTTGTTTTTGGTGTGGGTAGACAGGGCGATGACCCTTGCGCTGGTGGCGATGCTGGCTGTTAATTTGTGGTTATTGCCAGGGACGCCGCGGGTTGATGGATAGTGGTAATAGAGGGCGCACTTCCTGAGCAAGTACGGGTGTTGTTGTAAGCTCGCAGCTTATGACAAATGATGAGCTTATATATAAATATAGTGACCCAACGTTTACAACTCCCCAC
>CAMPHP010000793.1 GCA_946885925.1 uncultured Litorilinea sp. | reverse complement strand
AATATGGACCTGGATAGAGAACCGCATAGAACTTCACGTGGGCAAAAAGCCTAATAGCCGCTAGTTTAACATGAGCCCAGAGCAGCGTCAATTGATATGTCAACATGAGAGGCTCAAAAAGGGATAGAAATTGTCGAGGAGAAAACGCGCCTATTCTCCCTCCACGCGCCATAACTCATAGAGAGGTGTCCCATCCCGTTGTGCAAAGGCTTGCTCAAGCATAGCCGTCTTTCCTTCTTTCGTCACCGTCGCCAAGAACACTTCTCGCCGCCCAGCAAAAGCCGTTTGCCCTGGCGCGTGCAGCAAGTAAACATTATCAGGATTGTCCAAGAAGGGCAGGAGGCGCAAGGTGAAATTTTCATCGGGTGCGGCGGGCGAACCATAACCAAAGATTTCAATCGGGCGCACGGTATTCACGCTCAAATAGCGAATGGGTGCATCAAGCCCCCAATCTAACGCTACGGGCGCACCCAGGCCGTTGTAGCGCAAATGATAGGCCAGGTGATAGCTAGCATCACTATGATCAGCCAGCCCTCCGCTGCGTGCCAATGCTTGGTGATAAAGCAGCGAGGCGCGCACATCCAACAGCACCCACGCTGCCACCAACAGCCCCAACCACCAGCGTGCAGCAGCCCGCCGCTCCCAAGCCAGCCCCAGACCCAACGCCACCACGGCAAGTATAATGGGCAGGATCAGCGCATAGTGGGTAATAAACAAATTGCTGATGGTAAAGCAGCTCGCCATCAGAGCCAAGAGCAATAGCAGCAGGGGCACCACCATCCGCTGCCAGTTTGCCGCTAGCCCAGCGGTAATTCCCACCAACGCAAACCACGGCGCAACAGGGTTACCGTATAATCCTCCCAAATACCAAAAGTGATCACCGCGCAGGCTTTGAATGAGTTGCTCCAGCCGCACGCCCGCATTATCCCAGAGCGCCAGGTTGTCTACACCATAGTAACTTTGTGCGGCATTACCCCACAAAGTCGTAAAGGTGCCCCCGGTCTGCACGTTAAACCAGAGCAAAGGCAGCAAAGGTAGCACAAACGCGACCAGCGCCCTCAAGAGCGTCGTCAGGTCGAGCCGAGGTGCTTCTCCGCGCTGCCGTGCCAGCCACCACAGCACTGCCATAATCAGCAGCCAAGGGCCAATCACCCACAATGCCATGAGCTTGGCATAGAGAGCCAGTCCCGCGGCAAACATCATCCACAGCAGGCTGCGCCGCTCCCCTGTTACCAACCAGCGCGTACCCTGCCAAATGGCGAGAAAGCAAAGCGGCTGCATCAAGTTCGTAACAAAGATGCCCTGGCGAGACCAAAAAATAAAGCTGGGTGACGCGGCCATGAGCCATGCTGCCAGCACCCCGCCCCAGGTTAGCCGCTCCCCTAACGCTTGATCCGATGCTCCAAATGTCCAGTTCTGCCATGCACTGACCATGTAAGCCATCAGGATCAGCGCCACCAGTCCAATCAAGACCGCGACGATACGCAAATTAGGCACGCCCACACCTGTCAGCGCCAGCACAGGCAGCACCAAATAGACATTCAGCGCGCCGATATAATCTTGTACCATCAAGGGAAGTCGCCGCCCAAAGAGGGTGAGCGCGACATTGCGGAAAGGAGTTGTTGGGCTGCCTGTCAGCAGTTCCATCGCATTGACGCCAGCCTCTTTGGCTTCGTCATAATGGAGACCGGGCAGCCCTAGTTGATAGCAAGTGAGGAGGAGATAGACGAGACACGCCGCCGCCACCCAAACCCCACGCTTGGTTGTCGCGCGGCGACCGGAACGCACCGGCCCAAGCGCAGTGGACACTTATTTTGCAACCAAATAGACTTCGCTGACCATACTCTGATAGTTCCAACCACTGGCATAGATACGCACGCTGTTGATCCGCGCAGGACGTGTCTCTTCCAGCAATTCCATCAGGTTTGGTGATTGATAGGTATACCAGATATAGGGCGGGATCTTCTCACCATTGATAATCTGCCAGTTTGGGTTTTCGGGGTCACGATAATAGAAGCCATGCCCCCAGGTAAGCAGCTTGCCATAAATATCCGTATAGGTAATCTCTACACGCAACGGGTATTCCGAGCTAAGATAGCCCGCACCCGATAAGCTTTGATGCAACAATTTCACATCGAGTTGGATACTCAAATCGTCATAGACATTGACATCTTTCTCTACAACTTGGATAATACCCACCTCGGTATTCACATTGTCCTCACCGTCGCGCTGAAAATGCGCTACCCAGCGGCCTTCTCTCTCATAGACCTGTACCGTACCAGGTTTGACACCCTCGGCAACAGGTTTCGCTTGCCAAGCGTCAAGTTCGGGTTCGGAAAAATCGCCGTTGCGTAACAAATTACGCTCAACCGATTCTGGATCATGGGTAATCTCATCTGCCGTCATCCATGCCCTCTCTTCCGCATCAATGGCAATCAACCCATTGTCCTGATGCGTCAGGAGCGCCCGACCGGAGCGCACAGTGACATCTGTCTGTTCTTCACTGACCGAAACTTGATAACTGCCCGCGTCAAGCGTAATTACGCCGTGAGGGGTCTCCAATTCCACACGCAAGGGCCGTACATCGGTTTGTTCGCTGTTCGAGAAGATGCGTGCTTGTCCCTCTTCCAAGCGCAGCCGTACATAATAAGGTTCTGTGCTGCGGGCAAAGAAGGGGCGGCGATTGCGCACCACATCCAATGCTGTTCCCGCATAAATTTGCACGCTGCCCAAGACCAAACCGTCCGCATCATCGTCAATAAAAGAGAGCGATCCCTGGGTCGAATCTTCAGCAGCTACAATGCGGCTGCCCTCGCTGATGCCATCTTTGGCCCCTGTCACAGCCACCGCTTCAGCCGAACGGGAGGGATAGAAAAAGAGAGTACCCAGTGTCGGCTCCAACCGTGCCTGTTGGCTTACCGTGGCATAACGG
>CAMPHP010000792.1 GCA_946885925.1 uncultured Litorilinea sp. | reverse complement strand
TTGGTTTGACAAGGGATATACCAACCTTGCAGTGTTGCAAGACCCGCTGCCCGACTGGCAGAGCGGCAAGATCGCCATCGGCATTGACTCTCATTCGTGGATTCGCATTGGCCGCTCGGTTTGGACAGCGGAGAAGGTGAAGGGCACAGTTCCACCCAAGACCGACCGCAACAATCCGCCGCGCACTTGGATTCATCTCGACTCCGGCTTTGTCTTGGGTGGCGCTCCCCGCCCGCAAGAAGGTCTCGATTGGCTGCTTTCGATTCTGGGGCCGGAAGGTGGGCCTGCTGACCGCCATTGGAGCGGTACCCTCGCATTCTCCGGTATGCCTGTGCATACCAACCAGTATGAAAAGTTGATCGCCAATAGCGACGAGTTCCCCGAGCTTCAGGCTGGCTATGATGCGCTGAAGACCAGCGTGCTCCAGCCGTTGGAGGCAGGGCGCTACTACCCGATTATCCAGTCCAAGATCTGGCCCTGGCTCGAACGCTACTGGGGTAACGAAATCGATGCCAAGACCGCTATGCAGAATGTAATAGACGAGGTGGAGCAGGAAGTGGAGAAGCAGATTACGGCCTAATCCAACCTTGACGAGCTAACCCTATTGGGACGAGGGTGGAGCTTGTTATCCGGCTGTTGCGCGTATGGATAGTAGGCAGTCGTGCCATGTGCTCGTGCCATGTGCTAAGGCTCCATACGCTGATTCTTTATACAGCATTGACCAGGTAGTAACTTTGGTAAGCAGGTAACTAAGCAGCACTTCTCTAGGAAGAGGAACAGATGAACACTCGCGGTTTGTATCACCAGGTTTCGCGTCGCGGCTTTTTGCGTGGTGCCGCCGGTGCAGCAGGAGTCTCGGCTTTTGCCGGGTTACTCAGTGGTTGCGCTACACCCTCAGGGGGAGCCACTACTGCATCGCAGGCGCAGAACGCTCAAGAACTCATCGAAGTCTATGGGATTACACCCGCTAGCTTTGCTGATATGGGTATGCGTACTGCCACAGATATTTACAATGAACAGATTGCTTCAACTGGCAAGCGCATGGTTCTGGAAGAGTCGCCCGATGGCTGGGAGACCAAGGCCCTGGCGATGGTGCGCGACAATGAGGTGAGATGGAGCGCAAGCGCCTATTCGCAATTTGACCTGCAATGGGGCCATGTCCAGATGGGATTGGTGCAGCCCATTGATGACCTGCTCGCTGCTTCGAGTGTGCCGTATGCCCAGGATTATCAGAATGCCTTCTACTACCCCAAGATTGCCGAAGTCTGCAAGTTTGATGGCAAGACCTACTTCATCCCGATGAAGCTCAACATCTTTATGAGCGGCTACCGCCAGGATTATCTGGAGGCTGCTGGTTATGAGGCGCTGCCTGAAACATGGGATGAATTTGAAGTCATGTTGGAGAAGATGAAGGCTGCGGTGGAACCTGACGTGGCGCTTCTGGCTGTGCGTACTGATATCTTCCGTACATTGGGTATCGTCTTCACGACCTTTGTGGAGGATCCCTATGACGAAAATTTCATGTTGAAGATTAACAGCGAGGAGTTTCTCGACTGCATCAAGATGTTCAAGGGCTGGTTTGATAAGGGCTATACCAATCTCGCCTTGATGCAGGACCCGATTGCCGACTGGCAAAAGGGGAAGGTGGCAATTGGCTTTGATTCTCACTCCTGGATTCGCCTGGGTCGCTCGGTTTGGGGAAATGAAGTTATTCAGGGTTCTCTGCCACCCAAGACGGATGCTAGCAATCCACTGCGTACATGGATTCATGTGGATTCGGCTTTTGTCTTTGCCAATGCTCCCTATCCGCAAGAGGCATGTGATTGGCTGCTTTCGATTCTAGGGCCGGAAGGCGCACCCGCTGATACGCACTGGGCTGGCACTATGACTTTTTCCGGTATGCCTGTACACAAAAATCAGTTTGACAAGCTCTTTGTCGAGGGTGATGCCTCCCCCGAACTAGGCGCGTCGTATGACGCTGTTCCGGGCAGCCGCTTGGTCCCAATGGAAGCCGGTAAGTATATCCCCATTATCAATGCAAAGCTGATGCCCTGGATGCAACGCTACTGGGGTGGAGAGGTCGAGGCTGAGGTCGCTGTGCAGAATGCGATGGATGAGATCGAGCAGGAAGTGGAGAAGCAGATTGCCAGCTAAGTAGCTGTGCATATAGCAGCTGGCCCCATGCGACGATGTGGTGGGCACGCCGTTGTCTATCACATCGTCGCTGGTGCCACGACTAGCATTCACTCCGTCGCCGCGGACATAGGAGATTTTCGATATGAGCAACGTTGTACAAACCGGCAGCAAGCCGCCAGCCGTCGGGGTGAGTCGCTCAGCCAGCCAGCGCACCCGTTCTGGCTCTTGGTTAAGCGGTGCCACGATGGGTTACCTCTTTATTCTACCAGCATTGGCGCTCTACATTACCTTTAGCGCCTACCCACTGGTGCGAGGTCTTACCATTGCCTTTTCCGATTACCGTTTCTTGGTGCCAAATCACCAACCTTTTAATGGTCTCGATAATTTTATCGAGATGTTTAACGATCGCATGTTCTGGGAGTCCTTCCAGCGTTCCCTTTACTACACCGTAATCTATACCCCTCTGAACATCGGTATAGGCTTACTGGTGGCCTTACTGATCTCTAAGATTCTAAATCCTCTTGAAGCAGCAGCCTACCGGGTGATAGCCTATCTGCCAGTCGTGCTCCCGATTGCCGTGGCGCTGCTTCTTTGGAAACAACTGCTGAATCCTCAATTTGGCTATATCAACTACTTTTTGCGTGAATGGATTGGGATTGCCGAGCCGCCAGCCTGGCTGGCTGATCCGAATTGGGTTATTCCCACCCTGGCAGTCGCGGCCATTTGGAAGAATGTCGGCCAAAATATCCTGCTCTTTCTAATTGGTGATTACAACATTAATAATGAACTCTATGAAG
>CAMPHP010000791.1 GCA_946885925.1 uncultured Litorilinea sp. | reverse complement strand
GTGCTGAATTTGTTCAAGGTACGCCGACCTTTATCATTGTACGCGGTGACCAGGGGAGCATTATTCCTGGTGCTTTACCAGAGGCAGAGTTTAGCCGGGTTTTGGATGAGGAATTGGCCGCAGCAGGGATAGCACAGTAACAGGTCTCAGCGACTGGGACTCGTTCCTAGTTGCTTTGTGGTCTATCCGTTTAATGGTCTATCATCTTCCCGGAAGCCTTAAAGCCTCCGGGAAGATTGTTTTTACAGGGTTATTATAGAGGTTATTGTGGAAGTGGAACGATTGGTGTTGGCATGACGTTAAGCAGATGCGTTGAGAAATGAGAGTGAGGCATCACCTTTCTGTGTGCTCATTATCTGCCTCTTTACAATAGACGATACATATCCGGTAGATGTGCGCCTCTTCTGCGCACTTTTACCGTAATCTTTGCGCCAAGTTTGTGTCTGATGCACTGATTACATAACCTTGTATTATTTCTTGACGTACTCTATAAGAATTACGATAATGGCGACCAGCGGACAGGTCTCCCCTGTATCGCCATTGCTGCGGCAGCCTAGTCATCGGGATGTACCGATACGCGGTTGTTGAGCATGGATGAAAGGCCGAATGAACCAACGATTTTTAACCAACTTGATGGGTAGGGTAGGAGTAGTCCTGGTTGTAAGTTTGATGATCGCCGGGGTATTTCTACCAATGCTGCCTGCCCATGCTGCGTTTCTATCCCAATTAGTCCAACAGCCAAGCGAAAATGGTGCCCCGACTCAGCCCATTGATGTTGTCGTCGTGCTGGATGATTCCGGTAGCATGGCGACCTGTTGGCCTTGGCCGCGTGAAGGTTTCCCTTTTGAGCCGCCCTGTGGCCCGCCTAGCGAAAATCCACCCAGTGACCCCGATGAACTGCGTTATAGCGCGGCGCGGTTGTTGTTGCAATTGGCTGATGATGACGACCGGATGGCTATTGTGCGCTTTGATAGCGTGGCGGAAGGTGTCGGCGCGCTGGGTGCATTGACGCGCGTTGGTGATGGCGCAAACCGCCAGCAGTTAGCAGCCACTATCCAACCCCCCAGCGACTATATGCCGCGTGGCTATACACGGATCGACCTGGGCTTAGAGCAGGCGATCAATCTGTTGGGCGCGGTACGTGAACCGGGACGCAGCCAGTATGTATTGCTCTTAACCGATGGCGAACCGACAGAACCGGGCAATGTGGCTGACCAGCGCGGTGTTATTCCCGAGCAATTGGCGGCGTTACGCAGTGCTGGCGTGATGGTCTTTCCGATTGTTTTGTGTAATCCCAGCGCGGGCTGTCCGGCTGAGTTCTTGCGCGAGCAGTTTGGTGATGCGCTTGACGAAGCCAAGACCCCCCAAGATATGCTGCGGATTTTTAGCGAGATCCTGACACAGGTAAAGCCTGACCGTTCATTGATTGTCAACCGCAATCCGGCGGGCCAGCTTCAATTTAACACGCGTGATGCACATGGGGTGCGGAGCGTATCTTTGGTGACCACCCGTAATGGGTTGGTCTCCTTCCGTCGCGATGAAGCGCCGATGCTGACAAGCAACTCGCTCAACGACCCCAACATTGATCTGAATGTATTAGCATCTGACAATTTAGGGGCAGGCGTGTGGGATGCTGAAACGGTTGACCCCAGCGGCTTTGTGGTGGTACAAGCTGCCTCCTACCCGCAGTTGCTCAACCCGCCTCCCAGCCTTGCTGACAGCCCTGCTTCGGTGCGCTACTATCCTGCGGGCAAGCCTCCGCTGCTGATCGCTCGCGCCAATGGCCCTGGCGCGGATGAGCCATTGATCTTCAATGGTGAAACGACAATGGATGTTTTTGGTGAGGGCAATACGCGCGCCTTGGTGCTGACCGAGGAGACGAATGTTGTGCACCTGCAATTGGGGGCCGATGAGCAGCCGTTGCAATTGGTGGGCAGTTTTGAGTTGGAAGCGCGCAGCGATCTACCCGAAGCCCAGATCTTTTTGCCTCGCGATGATAATCCTGGGTTGTTGGAAGATGGTCATGCACAATTACAGGTTGGTTTTGCGGGGGCCAATGTCGCTGGTTTGGCCGCGACAGCGTATGTGATGGAACTTGGCCCCGACAACACGCGAACGTTGGCCTATCAGGTTAACATGACCTGTGATGACCGCACCTGTACCGATACGAATTTCCGCCCGGTGGATGGTCGTGCTTATGAGATCACTTACGTGATTCAAGGCGAGGTTGACGGCGTGCGCTTCTCTGATTGGGCACAAGCTGAACTTGCCTTGGACCCTGCTGTCTATCTGCGTGGGTTGCCTGCCCAGTTGGATTTGGCACAGATGCCCGCCGAAGGTTGGCCCGTAGAACTTGGTTCTGGTACACAAGAAGAGATCGGTTCGCTGGCGGCTACGATTACTTTACGCAATGCCGAGACGGGCGAAGAGGTCCCTGGTGTGGCGCTGGACTTTGTAGAAGAAGTGCCGGAGGAAGGTACGCTCCAGACCATGCTGCGGGTGGCGGGCGTGGAAACGCTGCGGCCCGGCAGTTATGAGGGGGAGATCCAGCTTCAAGCAACCAATCCAGCTGGACGGCCTATGGATGTGAATATCCGCCCCGGTGCGACGCTGCCCGTGATGATCTCCGTGGGACGCCCATTGGTACGGGTGGAGGCGCAAGCTGTGGACTTTGGCGAAGTGCTCTTTGATACGTCGCCCAACTTCCGGCTGGATCGAGAGAGCTTTGTGCCTTTGGCCTTTGCCGGCAAACCCTTTAAGCTAACCGCCGAGTTGGCGGAGAGCAGTTGTAGCAATGTTAGCTTGGTATCGGGCGATGTCATTGAGCAGGATGGGCGTATGGTCTTGCCTTTGCGGCTGACCAGCGCAGGGCCAGTGATGCCCGCCACTTGTCAGGGGACAATGGTCTTGCGCGGCCCAAATGAAGATTATGAT
>CAMPHP010000790.1 GCA_946885925.1 uncultured Litorilinea sp. | reverse complement strand
GGAGTCTCGTTGTCTGGGAGATGTGTTTAAGAGACAGATGTTGAACTGCACCATTCCACCATGCACATTAAGCCGCCCCAGACCGGCCATCCCTTCCCGATGCACCAGGACAACCCTTTCTATGAGCATACCAATGAGCGCTATGTAGATGTCTTGGTCCACCTGGATGATACCAACCACGCCAATGGCGAGATTCGCTTTTTAGATGGTTCGCATCAACTCGGCCCGCTAAAGCACATCACACAAACTGAAGATGGCCCCTGTACACCCCACCTGCCCTTCACCGAATATAGTTTAGAAGAGACTGTGCCCGTGCCAGCCAAACGGGGCGATGTCGTGCTCTTCAGCATCTACACGATTCACGGTTCGTACATCAATACCACCAAGCAGCCGCGGCGCATGGTGCGTGTTGGCTATCGTGACCCGGAAAATGTACAGGTGGCAGGTCAAAGCTTGGGACGACCGGGTTTGTTAGTGCGCGGCTATCGCGTCCGCCAGCCAGGACAGCCGTTGCTTCAGCAGGGCTAGTTGCGTCATGCCCTTGTCGTGACAGCCCCTCACATACGTTGTCATTCCGACGCAGGAGGAATCCCCTTCTGATCGCGTTGGTGCATCAAGGGAATTCCTCCTCGCAGACTCGTCGGAATGACAGATCGAGCCAGTACTCTCTTAAGCCAGCACCTGCCAGCGATGCCTCTACGATTCCTCGCTCTCGACGAAATTCTTGAGTCGCTGCAGGCGCTCCTCCCATTTCGTGCCAACGTCATCGATCCAGGAACTCACACGGTTGAGTGCTTCCGGCGCAAGCCAGTAGCGTTTCTCGCGCCCGTATGTCTGCACGCGCACCAGGCCCGCTTTTGCCAGCAGATCGAGATGCTTGATGATCCCCTGGCGCGTGATGGGAAATTCTTCGGCTAGCTGTGTCGCTGTCCTGGGGCTGTTCTCTGCCAGCGTCATCACAAGCTGCCGTCTGGTTGGGTCGGCAATTGCCGCGAACAGCCGTTCATCGGGATCGATCACTTGCCTTACGCATTCTCCTGTGACTGCAAATATTTCGCCAGATTGTTCGCCTGAATCTCCCACCCCTCGCTATTTTGGTCAAAGCGGGTCCGGCGCTCATCCTCTGGCAACTGGTCAAAGCCTTCCTCGGTGATGGTGATGCGTGTGCCTTCGGCAACAGGTTCCAAGTAGAAAGAGACAAGCGTCTGCACGGGAGTGTCCTCGGTGGCGGGCCAGTAAAAGGCGAAACGCTGGGGTGGCTCAACGGTGGCAATCGTCCCGTGCCAGGTTGCGCCCCCGTGGTTAAAGATCATTTGCTCCCCAGCAGCCAGTCGTTCAAACTCCAACGTATCAGTTGCCGGATCACCAAACCATTTCATAAACTGCCCAGGCCCCGTAATGGCGCGCCAAACGCGCTCGCGGTCTGCTGCGACGACAATGCTGCGCTCGATGGTGGCTGTACTGTCCATTTGGTATCTCCTTTGCATACAATCAGATAGTGCAACTAAACGGTTGCGCTATCGTATCGCACTTTGCAAGGATGTGCAACTAATTGGTTGCATTACAACGCTATAACCGAAAAGTTTTCGCTTTTGATGAAGGTGTCCCATGAGGTGCGGAAATGAGCACCATCATCCTACGGGATAGGGGCCTTCGGCAAACTCGTTGGCATGATAGCCCTTTGACCCTATCGCGCGCGCCAGCGGGCTGCGCGGGTCTTCGTTTGCTTGGAGGCTATCGAGGATGCGCCGGAAGTCATAACGGGGGTGCCAGCCTAGCTCATTCCTGGCTCGTTGGTTGACGTAGACTCGTTCGATGCTGGGGAACATCTTCCAGCCGCGGCGTGCATACGCTGCTTCATAGTCTGGGAACTTGCGTTGGACGACCTCGGGTGCGTTTGTGCGTAGCTCAGCTAGATCGTCGCGCGTAAAAGGGGTGGTGGCGCTGATAATGTAGCGACCAAAGCCAATCACAGAAGCCTTTTCCATTGCGAGTAAATGCGCGCTCACGACATCCTCGATGTCTACACGCCGGTAGAGAAACTCGTTGGCTTTGACGTTGCCATCCTCGTAGGCATCGCGCGTCTCTTTGCTGTCGTCCGCTTCGGGAAAGAAGCGCGAGGTCCGCAGGATCAGGCAGGCAAGCCGCTGGTTGCGGTGAAATAGTTCGCACAAGTTCTCTGCCGCGGTTTTGGTTACGCCATAGATGTTCTTGGGAACGGGCACAACATCCTCGGTGATCCATGCGGCGGGTGCTCCCGCAGGCGGGACAAGCGCATCGCCAAAGGTGCTGGTTGTGCTGGTAAAGACAAAGGAAGTGACACCCGCTAAGACCGCTTCTTCCAGGAGGTTGAGTGTGCCTGTGATGTTGGTCTCCACGAACTGCTGGCGGCTGTGCGTGCCTACGTGGGGCTTGTGAAGGGTGGCGGTGTGGAGTACGACCTCTATGTCTTCCATGCATTGCCTGACATGGCCGCGGTCGGTGATCGAGCCAACCTTGTTCGTGAAGGGTGAATGAACGATGTCGGTGCCAATAACTTTATGCTTTGTGTTCTGCAAGCTGCGGACAAGTGCTTCGCCCAAGTGACCGGCGCTGCCTGTGACCAGGATTTTCATAAGAGGTTGTCTCTTGTGTGCCGTATGCAGCCAGAGGCTCAAGCCATCCGGCAAGAAAGGAAAGCCCCCCAACGAGGGGGGATGGCGCATGGAATTAATCGTGCGGCGAATATCGCATAGGTTGCTAGGCTTGCCCAAAGAGGATGAGCAAAATAAGGGGGCTGACAGGTGTTGCAAATTTTGATTGACAGAGGTTAACGCCGCATCACGACCGGCTTAATACCTAGCGCCATGTACCCCTTCGCCGAGCAACTGACACCTGAAGAACGATGGGACGTGGTCAACTATGTTCTCTCGCTTGCCCGAACGCCCCCCGTGGG
>CAMPHP010000789.1 GCA_946885925.1 uncultured Litorilinea sp. | reverse complement strand
ATACTCCGCTGTATGATACGAAATCCCAGAGCGATCTCCACTTTGCAGAGATGGCTACGCAGTCGCTAGACACCACCGACGAGCAGCCCGCTCTCCTGTCGCGTAGACAAGAAGCCGACACCTCTCGCAGCCGACGTGCGCCATCCCGCACTGTGCGGCGTGGTGTGGCGGCAAGTGACGGGCATCGAAGCGGCCATTCTGCCCAGAGATATGAGTCTTAGCGATTATATTGCTTTAGTGGCTACTTTGGTAAGGAATTAATTGTACCCACCTTACCGTATCGTTCGGGCGTACCTTCTCACTTCGTTCCTGTACATTGATCACTGAGAATGTTACTAAAAAATGACTATCCCCTGCTCTCGCATATCGTGCCCACTTGTCACCAGCCAGCCCCAACCTACAGGACAAGCGACTTTAGGACAAGCAATACGAGACTGTCATTCAAACGGTTGACATTAGGATCTACTTTTCAAGTAGATATGTTCTGTTGGTAGATCTGGTCGAGACATGTATAACCCGTTTTGGATGGTTGTTAAAAATAAAACTCAAACGATCTTGAGCCTTGGTCATACCATCTTCAGCTGGGCAACGCTGAAAGGTATCGGCCAGTTGTTCGGTCGCGCATGGGTACCTATGCGGATAGGCTTTGCCCGCATTGCAGCAGCCCAATTCGAACAGGCTATCCTAGAACGCACATCCGAACTCGCACAAGCCAAGCAGCTATTGTCCACCGAAATTTGGGCACGCCAGCAGAGCGAGCTTCGCTTTCGTGTTTTGGCAGAGAATTCCCATGATTTCATCTGTATTTGGGATGTCACATCCCGCTGTTGGGCTTACTGCAATCGCCCTCAATTCCTCGGCCACATTAGTTTAGAACTCCTACATTATCCAGCCTTTCTTCAACACATCCACCCCGACGACTACAACCGTGTCAAAGAACATTGGCTGAATTTTGCGGATAGCGCCCAAGAGAAACAACTGGAGTACCGGCTGCAAAGTGCAACAGGCGATTGGGAATGGCTGCATGCGCGCCAGCGGGTCCTTTCACTTGACGATAACGGCCATCCTGCACAGATTCTGATCTCCTTGAGTGTGATCACAGACCGCAAGAATTATGAGGAGACACTCCGCTTAGCTCAAGAAAATGCCGAAGCCGCGACACGCGCCAAGAGCGAATTCCTGGCGAACATGAGCCACGAGATCCGCACGCCGATGAATGGCGTTGTCGGCATGACCAGCCTGCTTGAGGCAACCGAGCTGACCGAAGAGCAGCGTTTCTATGTAAATACGATTCGTCACAGCAGCGACACGCTGTTGACCATCATTAACGACATCCTCGATCTCTCCAAAGCCGAGTCCGGCAGGCTTGGCATCGAACGCCAGCCATTGGACCTGTATCGTTCTGTCGAGGAAGTTCTGGATCTCCTTGCACCCAAGGCTGCGGAGAAGGATCTGGAGCTTGTCTACCACATTGAACGCTCTGTCCCTGTCACGGTACTAGGCGATGCCACGCGGCTGCGCCAGGTCTTGGTCATGGTAGTCTCCAATGCCATCAAATTTACACCGCAAGGTGAGATCGCAGTGACGGTAGATGCCAAAGCAGTTGGCGACAACCATGTGGAGCTTCACTTTGCCATTCGCGATACGGGTATTGGCATTGCGCTGGATCATATGGAGCACTTATTCCAGCCCTTTAGTCAGGCAGACGCTTCCAACACACGTGGCTATGGCGGCACGGGTCTTGGCCTGGTGATCAGCAAGCGGCTGTGCGAGTTGATGGGCGGCAGCATCTGGGTCGAAAGTGAGCAGTATGTTGGCTCCACCTTCCATTTCACCATCGTAGCGCCTATCGCCGAAGGCACTGGAACCCAAACGGTATACGACGCCCATCCTGCCCTTGAAAAGCGCACTGCTCTGGTCGTCGACGACAATCCGGCTGTGCGCCAGATTCTTCAGCAAACGATGAGCGCATGGGGAATGATCCCCACGCTTGCCGGTTCCGGCGCAGAAGCACTGGCACTTGTGCGCGAGCAGGCCCGGTTCGACATCGCCGTGATCGACATGCAGATGCCAGGGATGTCCGGGCTGACGCTTGCCAGGCAGTTACGCAAGCTGGCCGCAGAGTTGCCGATTGTGATGACCTCCGCGCTTGGCATGCCCATGTATGCAGCGGGCGATAACCGTCCCCTGCAGGATCTGCCGATTGTGATCTCCCCCGTATCGGGCGCAAACGAACAGCACGAGGCGATGCGCCAACTCGGCGTCAACAGCATCGTCTTCAAGCCAGTGAAGCCGTCCATGCTGCGCGCCACGCTTTTGCAGCATTTCGATACCGCGCCTAACGATGTAGGCAGTCCGGACCAGCCTCGGCAGTCGGGTGAATGGCTCGATGGGGATATGGATCTCTGCCACCCCTTGCGCATCCTGATAGCGGAGGATAACCTCACCAACCAGAAGGTAGCGCTGCGTATGCTCAATCGTCTGGGCTATGAGGCTGACGTGGCGTTCAATGGGCTGGAAGCGGTCAAAGCAATCCACGAGCAAATTTACGACGTTATTCTGATGGATGTTCAAATGCCCGAAATGGACGGACTAGAAGCAACGCGCCAGATCCGCACAGACCTAGCAGCGTCCAACCAACCCTATATTATCGCCATGACCGCGGCTGTCATGCAGCTAGACAGAGAAAAATGTCTGGAGGTCGGGATGGATGACTTCCTTGCCAAACCAGTGCGCCTTGAAGACCTGGCTGAAGCGCTGAAACGTTGTCTGCCTTTGCCCGCGACTGCTCGTTGATAATCCTCGTAAATCACATACAACCTGATCCGAAATTACATGCACAGCGCGCGGGTGCTTGACCCACTAGGCCTGCCGCCCAGTGGGTCAAGCACCCGCCCCGACATCATCGAACAGCAACCCGGACACCCCTACACTC
>CAMPHP010000788.1 GCA_946885925.1 uncultured Litorilinea sp. | reverse complement strand
TATAATAATCGTTGTGCCTTTTTTCGGTCTCATGTGGATACCGAGAAGAAAGGAAATTATGGCTGACTTAGAGCGTGACCCGCAAAACAATCCGCTGGAAGATGTTGCAGCGGCGGCAAGCAATTATTTGCAAGGGGAAAAGATCTCCCTAACCGGCAGCAGCACACGTCGTATTGACGCCGGTCAGGTGAAGATGCAAGCCTCATCGGCAGGTAGAGTCCAGGCCCATGCGGTGCATATGGAAAATTCCGCGGCAGGGATGGTGAGGGCCGGATCGCTAGAGACGCATAATAGCGCATCGGTTGTCACGATTGCCCGTGAAGTTCACTTGACAGAGAGCGGCACGCCCGTCGTGATCGCTGGCGATGTGAAGGCGGCGCAAGTACGCACGGTGCTGTTGGCGGCTGGCAAGGTGCACGGGAATGTGCAGACTGTCTTTACTGTCTGGTCGGCACTGGCGGCTGGCTTTGGGCTGGGTGCAGCATTGCTTGGTTTGGGCAAGATATTTTCTCGTCGTACGCCCATGACAAAGGCTGCGTTACGACGCAAGGACGTATAAACAAAATCCTGTTATCTTGGAATTGATTTGTTCAGAGGAGTTAGGTCCATGGCTGATTTAAAATTGGATGCCCAACCGCGCACCCTAACCGGGCGCAAGGTGCGGCAACTGCGAGTGCAGGGGCTAGTGCCGATGGTGGTCTATGGCAAGACCCAGGAGCCGGTTAACCTGCAAGTGAGCTCGCGCGCATTGGAGACCACATTGCACCAGGGTGGTTTTTCGCAATTGGTACAGGTGAACGTGGAAGGCGGCGGCTCGCACAACGTCCTGGTGCGCGAGATTCAACGCCATCCGGTGACTCATGCTTTTACCCATGTTGATTTGTATGCTGTGAACATGCGTGAAAAGCAGCATGTCAGCGTACCCATTGTTGGCATAGGCAAGCCTGACGCCCTGGTGACTGGGTTTATGGTGTTGCAGGCGTTGGATGCGGTTGAGATTTCGGCATTGCCTTCCGATATACCCCCCAGCATCGAGGTTGATATTACCGCGCTGGATGTGGACAATCCCATCACCATTTCCGATCTGCCCCAAATCCCTGGTATTGAGTACTTGGGCGATCCGCACGAACATGTCTTCAGCCTAATGGCGACGCGGGTTGAGGAAGTGGAAGAGGTTCCTGTCGAGGGTGAAGCCGAACCTGAGGTTCTGCCCCGTGGCAAGGAAGAGGACATAGTAGAAGGCGCAGGCGAAGACTAATCTGTTTGCGTCCACACGCACTCTCTTCAAAAGGAACGAGCGTGATGTGTGCCCGTATAAAACTGTGCAGTTCGCTGACCAGTCAATTTTATATCCTTCGCTGTGGATAGATAGGGTTGTTATTACGACTTTGTCCGTTACCCAGCGAAGGATGTTTTTTATTACTCCGTATTGCCCTACTATAGCAACTTCTAGATAATTTATATTGTAGTACATCCGAAGTGATGGTTGATCCCTGTACGCTGGCGCAAGGTCAGGCTCTCCGGTAAGTTTGGTGCTAAGAGGAACTGCAAGCTATCCGAGATGCTATCCTGTGGTTTTCACAATCGATTGCGTGCGCGAGTGAACCCAGGTAGGTTCTACAGTAGGGGGAGATTTATTGAGTTACTTAGACCTGCTGACTACTAGGGCGATGTGCTAAGGAAGTATTCTCCTTGACGAAACCTAGGTGAGGTGGATTACGTATGATGCATGAGGCCATGTTCTTATAAGTCACGAAATGCACCTGGAGAAACACCAGTCATGGAAACGGAAACACAACAAGGTCATTCTTCGAATGAGGATTTCCTCGGCACGAATTTTGTTGAAGATGGCAAGCGTAGGCTGCGAGAGGGCTATTGCAGGTTGGTCGAGCGCAGGTTCCAGGCGAAGTATGCTCACCGGATCACGAGGGCTTCGCCAATGAAGTTGTTTTGGCTGCGATTAAAGATGCGTGTCGAAATATGGATGGCCCTTCATGGCATCGGGTCAGATTATCCGCTCTATTTGCGTGACCTCTATGCCTCCGCATTAACGAACGAACAGCAGCCGAATCAGTAGTATGTTAGCTAGCCAATCACGCAAGGGCCAATTCTCACTAGGGAGTTGGCTCTCTTTTCGTAGTTGCGGCGTTATTGCGGCGCGACCAAGGGTACGTCGAGGAATTGCATCGGATCGACGGCGATGCCATAGATGAGTAGTTCCCAATGCAGGTGCGCGCCTGTACTGAGGCCAGTGTTGCCTGACAAGCCGACGATGTCTCCCACGTTGACGCTTTGCCCGACGGTGACTCTTAGCTCGCTGAGATGCCAATAGCCACTAAAGATGCCCCCCCCGTGGTCAATGATGACGGCGTTGCCACGCACATTCAAAGGTTCTGCCAAGGCCACCACGCCCGCACCGGGTGCGACCACGGGGACACCCTCTGGCGTGCCAAAGTCTTGCCCTGCATGGTAGGAGGCATAGGGGCCACCGTTATAGCTGCGGCGAGTCCCAAAGGGGCTGGTGGTGGGATATTCGTTGGAGATGGGACGTGAAAAAGGCTCGGTCCAATAGAGCGTGGGTGTGCGCTGCGACCAGACTGCCGTGACCTTTTCCAATTCGGGAACGCTCACTTCAGCGTCAAGCAATCCACCGCGGTCGTCGGGCAGGTTGATCTCTTGGCTATCATAAGGGCCAACTGCCACAGCAACCGGCCATGATTTGTTCAAGCGCAGGCCATTGGTGGCAGTGTAAGAAACGGTTAGCCAGTAGGAGCCTGGCGCGATGAGCGCGGGAACGGGTAGATAGGCAAACTGGCGCGCCGGATCATCGGGCAGCGGCAGGAAGGTAAGCGGTAGATCATTCCAATTGCCGCTGAGTTGCAGCGGGCGTGTTGTCTCTATCACAACGCTACCCGTGCGCCCTTGAATCAGTTGGCCCG
>CAMPHP010000787.1 GCA_946885925.1 uncultured Litorilinea sp. | reverse complement strand
GAGGATGGTGGTGCCTATGTTTCATTGCTACCTGGCTTCCCCTTCCTACCTGGTACGGCCAAGGTTGTGCGGATTAGCCCAGAGGGTGAGGTGAGTGACTATGCAACGGGGCTGACGATGATCACTGATTTGCGTATGGCCCCGGATGGTGAACTCTATGCGGTGCAGCTTGGTGAGTTCACCGAGCAAGGACCGACAGCCAACAGTGGCGCTATTTGGCGTGTCCGTGAAGGCGATGGGTCGGAGATCGTCTTCTCCGGGCTTTCGTTCCCCTCGTCAGTTGACTTCAATGATGCAGGCGACGCCTTTATCACGATTAACGGTGTGGGGGCTCCGGGTACGGGTGCGGTGCTGGTGGTGCGTGGCTTGATGCAAATGAGCGGGCAAGGTGCGGCGGAGGAGATGGGAGCGCAAGGTGAGAGCGAGGTGCTGCCTGTTCCCGAAACGGCGCTGGGCCCTGAGATCCCACAGGATACAGGCTATCTGGTCGAGGAGATTGGTGATGGTCTCTACTGGGTTACGGATGGCACATACCAGATTATGTTCCTCACCACTGGCGAGGGAGTGATTGTGGTCGATGCGCCGCCGTCAATGGGGGAGAAGATCCTCTCTGCGATTGCTGATGTTACCGACGAACCAATTACCCATGTGATCTACAGCCACCATCACGCCGATCATATTTCGGGTGCGGGTATGTATCCGGAGGATGCTACGTACATTGCTCAGGCCGAAACCGCCGCAAGGCTGGAAGAACGGGGGGCGGATGACGAAGCACAAGAGCTGCCTTTTGGCGTACTCGTTGGTGGCGGGCCGGTCCCTCTGCCGACAGTTACCTTTACGGATAGCTATACCCTTGAAGTGGGCAGCCAGACGCTTGAACTCGCTTATTTTGGCGGCAACCACTCACATGGCAATACCTTCATCTATGCACCAGCACAAAAGGTGCTGATGGTGGTGGATGTTGTCGAGCCCGGCTGGTCGCCTTACAGGTATCTCGCAGCCTCCGAGGATGTGCCGGGCTATTTTGCGGCGCATGACCAGATATTGGCCTACGACTTTGACGTGTACATTGGCGGACATTTGGCTCGCTATGGGACACGCGAGGACGTGGAATTGCAGAAGGAGTATTTGCTTGATATGCGTGCCAATGCGCTTACCGCGCTACAAACAACAGATTTCATGGCGATTGGCGCGCAGACAGGTTTTGAGAACCCGTGGCTGCTTTTTGATGTCTACTTTGATGCATTAACTCAGACGTGTGCTGATCTCACGATTGAAAAGTGGGGAGGTGTGTTGGCTGGAGTCGATGTCAACACCAAGGGGCACTGTGATAAGATCGTGGGAAGCCTACGGATAGACTAATTTCTTGTGGCCGTTTGGCTTTTTAACGGCAATCTAGACAAAAACGGCCTGGCTCCACATGGAAACCAGGCCGTTTTTGTCTACCTTGGAGATCACTCTCTCAAAGGAGGATGACTATCGAATTAGCTGCCTAGACCAACTTGGAAGATGCCTACCCACAGACCAGGATAGATACCGATGAGAATGGTAAGGATGGCGGCAACCACTGCGCCCAAGCGTAACACGCCTGTGTCGCGCCGCTCGGCAGTTTCGCCGGAGGGCGATTCAAAGTACATGGCGACGGTGACACGCAGATAGTAATAGAGACCGACCGCGCTGTTGAGCATACCGATGACAGCCAGCCATGTCCAACCACCATCTACCGCAGCCTTGAAGACGAAGAACTTTCCAAAGAAGCCTGCCAGTGGGGGGATGCCAGCCAGACTGAACATGAAGATCGCCATGGTGAACGCAAGCAGCGGCCAGCGGTCAGCAACACCCGCTGCACGGTTCTCCAAGGCATCGTTGGCCTGGGCTTTCTCCAAGGCCACAACCACGGCAAAGGCTCCAATGTTCATAAAGGCATAGGTAAACAAGTAGAAGAGCGCTGCATCTGCACCCTCGGTTGTACCGGGGGTCAGACCGACCAGGATATAGCCAGCGTGGGCAATGCTGGAATAGGCCAACAGGCGCTTTAGGCTGGTTTGGCGCAGCGCAGCAAGGTTACCAATCGTCATGGTCAGAACGGCCAGAATTGCCAGTGCCCAACCCCAGGTTGGCTGTTGGGTGGGAATTGCTTCCAGCAAGACACGAATAAAGGCGGCAAACCCTGCTGCCTTGGTGCCAACGCTCATAAAGGCTGTGACAGGCGTTGGCGCGCCTTGATAGACATCGGGTGTCCACATGTGAAAAGGGACAAGACTGACCTTGAAGGCGAAACCTGCTACTAACAGTGCCATGCCTGGATAGAGCAGAGCAGGATTGCCTGCGCCCGCCTCTAGTGTGGAGGCAATTACGCTATATTGCGTGCTGCCTGCTGCACCGTAAATCAGTGCTATACCATAGGCGAAGAAACCACTGGCAAAGGCTCCCAGGAAGAAGTACTTGAGAGCGGCTTCAACGCTGCGGGGATTGGTGCGCTGGAGACCACTTAGGATGTAGAGCGCCAACGAGAAGATTTCCAGTGCCAGAAAGACCACGATCAAGTCTGTGGCTGTGCCCATCATCATCATCCCAGAGGCAGCCAATAAGAGGAGCACATAATACTCTCCTATTTGGTGCGTGACCTGGGGAATGTAGCCGATGCTCAACAGGATTCCCAATGCGGTAGCGGTCAAGACAATCAGATCTACGCCTAAGGCAAAATGATCCGAGGTTGCCATGCCCTGAAAAGTCTGTACGGGCTGGTCCCATAACCACCAGACGACTCCTGCTGTTACGACTACGCCTATCAATGCCAACCACGGGAGCACCTGGTTCGTAGTAGGAGAGTCCTTGGGCATAAAGATATCGACCACCATAAGCAACAGCGCAAAGCCGACTATGGAAAGCGCCGGCGCGAGCACGGCGAGGTTAATTTCAAGTGCGTCTAGCGGCATA
>CAMPHP010000786.1 GCA_946885925.1 uncultured Litorilinea sp. | reverse complement strand
GCCCAGAATCGGCTTCGAATGTTGCAGTGACCACTGTGGTGGCATCCAGGATCAGGCTACAGGTAGCTTCTGTGCCAACACACGGATCATCCCAACCGCTAAAGGTAAAGATCTCCGTTGATTGTGCAGTGAGGGTTATGGCTGTCCCTTGACCAAGCACGGCAGTGCAAGTAATTCCACAGTCAATGGCTGCCGGAATACTAGTGACAGAACCTTGCCCTTGGCGCACGACGCTCAACAGATGAGCAGGTGCATCACTCTCTAGGACAAAGGCAGCGATGGCAGTTTTGGCCTGATCGACTGTGACCACACAGGTCAACGCTGTCCCGCTACAAGCACCAGCCCAGCCTACGAACTGTGATAAAGGCGCTGCAGCTGCCGTGAGCGTGATTTGCAACCCAGGTTCAAAACCTTTGGTACATGCCGTCGCACACTCGATCCCCGCCGGGAGACTGGTAACGCTTCCTGTGCCACTACCCAACAATTGGACGCTGAGCAGAGGAGCAACGGTGAAATATTCTGCACTCGTTGCCTTACCATAGTCTGTACGTACCTCAATCGGGCCGGAGCTACTGCCTGCGGGCACAGTGGTGACGAGTTGTGTGTCCGATTCGACCGTATAGGTTGCCGGTGTGCCATTGAAAAGCACTGCGGTTGTATCAAGCAAATGAGTGCCGTTGACCGTAACCGCTGTGCCTACTTCCCCCCAAACGGGAAAGATGTTTGACACAGCCAGCGGAGCGGGCGTATCGCTGATGATGGAAATATCATCGACAAAGAAACTGCTCGTGACACTGCTATCCGTGACTGCCGCAAACTGGATATCCACTGTAAGTCCCGCATAATCACGCAGATCGATCACCTTCTGTGTCCAATTTTCGGTCTCGTTTGCGCTACACAGCCCCAACTTCTCAACAAGAACCCCAGCAACGAAGATACCAGCCTCGTCATATTCACAGCCGATTTCATCAGAGGAAATACGGTAATAGAAACGCAGTTCCGTCGTACGTTCATTGAGGATAGCTACCTGTGACAGGATGGATGTCTCACCGTTTTCACCACCCAGCCAACCAATAAAGGAGCCAGAGCGTGGCGAGACCGGCAAATATTTATTCACGACTAAGTTCATACTTTTCGTAGACTCTTCACGCCAGCCATTCGATGCCCCTTGTTCAAAATCTAAATTGACCATTGGCGTTGGGCCTGTGACGGAATTCAGCACTTGGTGAATCCAGTCGGCATAATACGGGACACTGGTATAGACCCCATATTGGTTGGGGCGTGCACACCCGGTCCCAAAGCTAACAACACCCGCGACCTTCCATCCTTCTCCCGTTGAAACGACCAACGGGCCACCGCTGTCACCCTGACAAGAGTCCTTGCCGCCCTCCTCATAGCCAGCGCAGAGCATTCCATCTGTCAAGCTGCTGGATTGGGTGGCTTGACAGGTGGCTTTGCTCACGATGGGGACCGAGACCTCATAAAGCACGCTGGGGATCTGCCCCCCTTCTTCCAATGTGCCCCATCCAGTGACAGTGGCGATTGTCCCTGCGCTCATCTCATTATTGGCAGCAAAAGGGACAAGTTGTACCCGTTCGTTGAGAATGGCCGGGCTATCTAATTTCAACAGGGCAATGTCGTCTTCGTATCCCGACGAAAGATAGTGTGGATGGCGCACGATCTGCACGACACCGCGTAGCTGCTCGGTTCCTTCGATAACATCATAGTCATGTTCACCCAAGAACACGGTTATCTCATTAAGATGAATACCATCCTCTACACAATGCGCTGCGGTGAGCACCCAGCGAGGATGGATTAACGATCCGCCACACAAACCATTGTCAAGATGGAGCCTGACTTGCCAAGGCCATTCGCCCGGGTCCGCAGGCTGCCCGCCGACAATTTGAATCTCCCGGGATGAAACATCGGGCATGATCTTTTCGCCATCTTGTGCCCAGAGTTGCACGAAGGGTTGCCCTATATTCAGCAGCATGGCTAAGATCAGAACTAAGATCAATTGAGAAAAATAGCGTTTCTTAGAATACATTTCGAGGGCGCTCCAATACTCCTGGTTGATGGCTGTGCGTATTGTGATGATCAAGACTCTTGCAACTGCTTGACTTCAGTATACAGCAGATTGCTTATTCTTTAGTCCGTAAATTCGTATCTCGTGGGTTCATACGTCCTAAATTTACACGCTCTGAATTTGCACGCTGTAGAGTTGGCAGGAATAAACGTTGATTTGGTTCGGGGAAAAGGGATTTCAAACCAAAACTTGCAGTGACAGTTTGGCTTGTCTCTACCGTGATCTCGCAAACCGGCAGAGTGCCGCTACACGCGCCACTCCAGCCCGCAAAGGTAGAGGTAATCAGCGGGTGAGCGGTTAGCGTGACAAGTGTGCCATGTGTAATCGGTGTGTTACAACGGCTACTACAGTCAATGCCACCGGGTAGACTGGTGACATGCCCGCTCCCTTCACCCGTAGTCATAACGGAGAGATCAAAGGTGGGCAAATTAAACATTGCTGCCACCGTGATAGGAGCATTCACTGTCACTATACAGGAAATCTGTGTTCCTGTACAGCCACTTGCCCAGCCTTCAAAGCGTGAAAGCGTGCCTGGGGTAGCCTCCGCGGTCAGGGTGATCTGGCTGCCTGGGTCAAACAACTGTGTACAGATCGTGCCACAATTGATTCCCGCGGCAAGGTTGCTTATAGTACCGCTGCCAGTGCCCTGTTTAATCACGGTGAGTGGATGGGCTACTGTAAAGCTATCCGAACTGTTTACAGAGGAATAAGCCGTGTTCACAGTCATGGTTCCCACGGTAGCGGAGAGAGGAACGATAGCCTGGAGAGTGGTGTCGGAGAGAACTTCGTAGACAGCCGCGGCCCCGTTGAACAAAACCTCGCTTGCGTCCAGGAAGTTATTCCCCGTAACCGTTAC
>CAMPHP010000785.1 GCA_946885925.1 uncultured Litorilinea sp. | reverse complement strand
CATTCATATTATGGGTGCGGCAGGTAGTGGCAAGACAACGCTGGCACAACAGTTAAGCGGTCATCTTGACGTACCCTGCTATCTTCTTGACAAGATTGCCTACGAAGGAGGCAGCGGGGAGAAGATACCACTTGACGTGAAACTTGAGTCGATTCGTTCCATCATCGCACAGCCAGGATGGATTACTGAGGGTGCGTTCCTGTGGTGGACTGACCAACTACTGGAAGCCGCCGACCTAATAATCTGGTTAGACTTACCATTTCGCATCACTGCCTGGCGGATCGTCAAACGGCACGTACAATTGAATTTGGCGGGTACGAATCCACACCCAGGTACTGTAAAATTGATCCGGTTTCTCAGCCGGATTATGGAGCGCCAGACAAGACGAACAGCTATAGTGCCAAAAACCATTGATGATGATGCTGCCACCACACGCATTGCAGAAGCTCAGTTTCTAGGCAATTACGTACACAAAGTTGTCCATTGCACGCGCCCCGCAGATGTAGCGGAGTTGAAAACACAGATTTTTAGCCTTCATCGGGACTTGTGATCGCAAGCATGCCTTAATAAGCCAGTAGGGAATCAAGGGTAGACATAGTGAGGTTCGCATGTGCATAATCGTATTTTACGGAGCGGCTGCGTGCAGTTGTCAAGAACCTTACAAATTACCTGCTACACTAAACTGCTCATGCGCCACTCGCAAATCATCATCAAATGACTTGATGTAGCGATTGATTACCGCCAAACTGCTATGCCCCAGCAGCCGCTGAAGGGCAATAAGATCCATGCCTTGCCGCCATGCATTGCGTGCAAAGGCGCGGCGGAATGAGTGTGGACTTGGCTCTGGGATGCCAGCATCGGCTGCGCGGCGACGGATTATCTCTCGTATGCCATCGTAGCGCAGCTTCTTTCCATCCTTACCACTTACCCAGAGTGCTTCTCTTTGCTAGGTAGGCGAGGAATGACTCTCGTTGCCGCAGATAGGCCATCAATGCCCGGCGTATGGTTGTCTGTTCTTTGAGGCATAAACAAAATGGCCCTCTAACTACCATATGTCGTAGAAGGCCACTGTAACAACCTGCATATCTCGTGTTTTAGTAGCTCCGGTGCGACTCGAACGCACGACCATCCGCTTAGAAGGCGGACGCTCTATCCGACTGAGCTACGGAGCCAGGATGTCTGAACCATGTCAGACTGGTTAATATTTTAGATCACCACTCCAAGATCGTCAACCTTGCGGAAGAACGCTAGCTTTTCCTCCTGGACCGTGGGTACTAGCACGGCTCGGTCTAAATAGCGGTTTCCACGTTCACAAGATGTTTCAGGTGAAAATAGGCAGGCGTGGCAAGCGGCGGCGTGGAGGGTGATACCGTCGTTGCTGGGCATATGTTCCGCACAGAGCGGGTCAGACGCGCATAGCTGGGCGTCGCGCAGTGCTGCTCGAATCAGCCTCCCCAGTTCTTCCGGCTCGCCCAGCGCAACCAGGCCACCTAACGTTCCTTCGCTGTCTGGCGCGGCGGTGTAGATGAGGAGACCTGCCATTGGCTCGGGCCGTTCGTCCATCTGGTTAGGGTTGCGGGCAAAAAGCCGTTCGCGCACACTGGCGGCGGTATAGCCACACTCTAAGGTCAGTTGGCGCATCAGTGCGTGTGCGAATGAGTGAATGAGCACAAAACGCAGACCAGGGTAACCATCATCAACCGGCTCTATACCGCGCACTTTGCGCCACGCGCGGTGGCTGACAGCAAACTGCCGGTTGAACTCCAGGAAGGGCGCGTTAATCTGCTCCAACCAATCTTGTATTGCACTTTCGCGGAACTGGATAAAGATGCCTTCACCGCGCACGTCAGTCGCCGGAACCCACGTAGGTTGATTGCGCGTAAGTACCATTGGCTCCCCAACGCGTGCTGGGGCTTCCTCCTCTTGGTCACCGGGTGGCGCGATGCGTGTGAAACCGATCAGCGCCCGCACCTCACGCATGCGCTCTACCAACACCACTTTTTCGATGAGCGACTCAAAGCCAACGGGAACGGAGACCTGTCGCAGCCGTAGCTCATCATTATTGGGCAAGCGCTGTGGGTCGCAAAGCACCTGCCACTCTGGCGTCTTGAGATCTATTGGCAGGCTAGCCTGCTCGTCCGGTGCGTTGCGGCGTCGTTCGATGGTCTCCCAGATCTCTTGGTCACCAAAGCCTATGAAATCACCCAATTGTCCGATTGTGCGTAGCAACTGGACATTTTGGAGGCTCTGCAAATTTTGCAGGATGGCCCAATTCTGCTCGACCAGTTGGTCGAGCCTCGCTGTGGCGCTGGGAATGGCAAGCGAGTTTAGGACCACGGGGAACCAAAGATTCGAGGCTCCCAAGAGTAACGCCTTTACCTGTTTATCACACACTTCCTCAGCATAATCACGCAAATGAGGTCGCCGCCCGCGACAGAAGGGCAGCATTGCCTTGCCACGCTCGCTAAAGGCATCGGACATGCGCCGTTGTGCTCCACATGCATCGCAACGCACCTCTAGGTCGCGCGCCTCACCCGCCAAACCATATTCGATCAAGCTCAGGAGGGGGCTGGAACAGGGATTGCTGCCGTGCACAAAATTGACCCAGGGAAAGTCGTCCAAGTGCCCATTTTCGCACGCAACAAGAAAGCGCGCAGGCACCACCTTGGGGCGGTTGGCTTTGTTGCAATTCTTATGCACATAGCAGGCTTGTTCAGGGCGTCTGCCTTCTGCCTCAAACATATCACTGCTCAAGGGCGCAAGGCGCTGGCATTTTGGGCAGAACATCCAGCGCGGAAAGGTCGCCACCGGCACACCTGTCAGGTTGGCGGGGTCAAATGGGTTAAAACGGTCCATCGAGTCTGGCGAAGAGGGTGGCGAGACCAACTGTATCACGCCCGCATAGCCTGGCTGTGATTGCACGGCACGTAGAAGCCTTTCTT
>CAMPHP010000784.1 GCA_946885925.1 uncultured Litorilinea sp. | reverse complement strand
GCCCCAATGGGTGGCAGCTTGCTGGAATTGTTCGACAGCGCTGGCGCGATTCTTGTTCCACCGCGCCTCAATACCTCGCGCTTCAGCCAGGGCAGCGATGCTTTCCTGGCTGTGGAGCTGCGCCTCGATTTGCTCTAGGTGGTGCAAACAGTCCCTAGCTGCCTCAAGCGACTCTGGCTTAGTTCGGTTCTGGATTGACCAACGGAAAGCCGACAAGATCGGCGCAATACAGTTGCCGTGGTTGGAAGGGGCGCGTTTAAGCAGCGCTAAAAGTTCCTGGATGAGTGCCGCTGTTTCCTCTTCTCGCCCCAGCGTAGCCATCGAGCGAGCCAACTCGCCCAAGTGAGGAACGGTGGTTTGTGTCTCATTAAGCGTACGGGCTGTACGCAGTTCGCCTTCTAATTCCCGGCGCGCCATTTGCGTCTGGCCCAGATCATTGTAGATCGAACCGAGTAGGGTACTAGCCCATACTTTGGGCACTGTAGCCCCTCTAAACTCATCGCGCCAAATTTTGAATTCCTGGCCGCGGTGCATGGCGACAGCCCAGTGCCCCTGCCACCAATCCACTTTGGTGTGGAGCGCCAGTGCCACCCCGTGGAATACAGCCGTACCTGCATGGGTAGCGTAAACCCGTAGCTTCTGAAAGGTTGCCGCGGCTTCGGTATACTGGCCTTGACATATCAAGGCCACGCCCAAGTTTACGTAGGCACGAGAAGCATCGTGGGGCATGTTGAGGGTTAATGCCTGATGTAGACTCTCGCGTATCAGCGCCACTCCTTGTTCGAAGCGGGATAAGTTTGTCAGGGCTACACCAATATTATTCGAGGCATGCACGATGACTTCTTGCGCGGCCAGGCGTTTGGCGAGAGCTATGGCACGTTCTCCCCAGACGATGGCTTGCTCATACTCTGAAGCCAGCATGTGCATTTGCGAAATTGAGCTTACAGCCTGGGCCAGTTCGATGCTTTCTGGTTCGCTTTCTAAAATGCTCAGGGCGCGATGGTAATGTTGCAAGGAGGTAGCTCGTTCGCCTTGCTCCCAATAGAGGCGACCCATCAAGCGTTGGACTGCACCCGCCCCGATGCGATTCCCCAGCTTTTCCCATAATATAGAGCAGGCTTGCAATGCCTCCAGAGCCGCCGATATTTGGCCCGACATCAATAAGCTCTCTCCCAGTTTGCGGAGCGTCTGGGCGCGGCCAGTTTCGTCTTCGGCGGGCCAGCCAGCCAACGCAGCCCGGTAGTAATCAATCGCTTCGTCCAGAGCCGCCCCCTTCGAAGCCTGGTCGCCAGCAATGAGGTGATAAGCGGCAGCCTGTGTCTGTGCCCCAGCCTGGGTATAATGATGGGCAAGCTGTACTGCAATTTCGGCAGTGTGTGGTTGGTAGAGCGTGACCAATGCCTCCGCCACTGCGCGGTGAAGCAACCGCCGTTCGCCCTGACTAAGCTGCCGGTAAAGATAGTGCTGGAATACGATATGGCTGAATTGATAACGGTTTAGATAGCGCCAACCCACCTCTATCTCACTGTGCTCCCTGACCAGCCAATGGTCCTGTGCCAGTTTCGACAGTTGTTGCAAGATCATTCTCTCGTCCAACTGCAAGACATAAGCTGCCACCTGTGCGTTAAAGATCTCTCCCTCGACAGCCGCAATCCTTAACAACTCCTGCAATGCCGGGTCGAGCCGGATGAGGCGTTGGCTGATGACTGCTTCAATACGCACGGGCAAATCATCTGCCTCTAGGACGGCAGTTTCAACCCATTGCCCTTCGTGATCTCGGATCAGATTGCCGCGTTCTCGCAAATGGCGCAGCAGTTCGATTGTAAAGAGCGGGTAGCCCTTGGTGTGCCAGAACAATCTCTCGCGAAAATGCTCGCCCAGACGGTTTGACTCGGTATCTAGCAGCGCATCGACAAAGGTACGACTCTCCACCGGGTCAAATTGCTCCAGGTCTAGCTGAATGTCCCCAAAGCGGCGTTTGAATTCAGTAATCACCGGCGTCAAAGGGTGCGAATCACTGACCTCGCTGGCCCGATAAGCGCCGATCAGCATGATCCGGTCGCGCTCGAAACGTCGCCCTAGATGGAAAAGGAGATTGAGCGTAGCCGTGTCGATCCATTTCAGGTCATCCAGCAAAATCAGAATGTGCTGTTGTGCTGCCAGTGCCTGTAATACCTGTCGAAGTTGCTCAAAGAGCTGATTTTGTTCCAGTTGGTTTGACCTGGCTTGCTGCCGGTCAACTACCTCCTGCAATTGCACCAACCAATCAGGCTGCCCCGTACCATAGCGAGCGATGCGCCTTATGAGCGATGCCCCAGGTACGAGCGTCATCAGCAAGCTAGGGCCATGATCGACAATGGCTCGAAGGGTACGGGGCAGAAATGCCCACAACCGCCGCGCCTGTTCAGGCAAAACCACGCCCGCTGCCATAGGGGTTTCCAGGTCTCCTGTGAGTAGAGCCAGCGCATCGCGGAAGGGGAGATAAGGTTCCCCAATATCGCCCTGCGCGCTGCTGCATACACCAGCGACCACAATCAAGTCAGATCGCCTCAGTTGGGCTTGGCGGGCAAACTCGGCTAGCAGCGATGTTTTGCCACGCCCGGCCTCGCCCGAAACAAAGACGATCCCGCTATGCCCTGCCAATGCCCGGTCAAGATGCGCGTTTAATTGAGCCAACTCTCGTTGGCGGGCTACAAAACGACGCGGTGACTCATGCGGGAGTGCCATCAGATAAGAGGGGGTACGCAAGGTGTCAGAGGAGGGTGCCGTGGAAACAAACTGCCCTCTTGCCATGCTCAAGAATTGAGCGCGTTCCGGCTGGGGAACAGCCAAATGCTCCGCTAGTAATTCGGCCATCTCTTGCGAGGGCCGCCGTTCATCGCGCTCGATTTTCTTGAGGGTGATCAGGGCGCAGCCGACGCGCTGCGCCACCTGCGCCTGAGTGA
>CAMPHP010000783.1 GCA_946885925.1 uncultured Litorilinea sp. | reverse complement strand
CACTATTACTCGCTCTACGGAACCAAAGGCTCTGTCGAAAACGACCGCACCGGACATGGACGCTCACAGCAAGGCAAGTTGTACATCGCCGGGGAGCATGATCCCAAACAGGGGTATGAAGCCATTGCCTGCCCAGAGGCTGACCCAGCCGCACCACCAGAAGCCTACTCCGGTGGGCACGGCACCTCCGAATACTACCTTGTGCGCGATTTTATCGACGCCGTGAAGCAGGGCACGCGACCGCCGATTGACGCGGTGAAGGCCGCGGAGTGGACAGCGCCCGGTCTCTGCGCCCACGCCTCGGCGATGAAAGGAGGCGAATGGGTGGACGTACCGGTTTTCGGCTAGCACCTCTTGGAAAGGCTATGATTCGACATCTGTTACATGTAAATTTCTGCCGGTCGTAGTAAAACATACCCAAGAGGATGCATACGCCCAGAGATTCAGTTGCTTGATTCCTGGCGCATGCTGTGATAATCTGCCACATACGGCCTCCCCAAGTAAATAACCCAGGCAAATTAATAGGTGTTGGCAAACCCCTATGCTTTTCATTCAGAGAAGTTGGCAACTTCTTAATCTATATGCTCGTGTCCAGGAAAGCCACTAAGTCAGTCCAGTACACCTAACAGCTCAACCGATTGCCCACAACAATTCTAGGAGCAAAAATCATGGTCAAAATGTCCTTGCGTCTCTTGGTGTTGACTCTGAGTATCCTCTTTATTGTCGCCTGTGCTGCACCGGCCCCTGTGGTGCAAGAGATCCAGCCCACCGCGGCCGCTGGCGAAGCCACAGAAGAAGGGGCCACAGGAGCAGAGGAGGAGAGCGCTACAACCGAAACAATGACCGAAACGACAGCCAGCAGCGCAGCGACCTCACCGGCGGGTAGTGAACAGTCTGAAATTGGCGGTGACCTCATCCTCTATGCCTGCCTCATTGATCCGGAGATGCTTCAGGTTCTCTTTGATCAATTTCGCGAGCAAACAGGCGTAACCGCCACTTGTCTTGACATGAGCAGCGGTGAGGCTCTGGAACGCATTCGCGCTGAGCAAGAGAATCCACAAGGTGATGTGCTCTTTGGCACGACCAACCTCTCCCACGTCAACATGGCTCTCGATGGTCTGAGCCAGCCCTATCAGGGAGTTGGTTGGAATTTGCTGCCGGAGGGTGCGCTCAAAGACTCCGAAGGCTATTGGAGTGGCTTTTATTATGGTGTTATTGGTTTTGCGTGCAGCCCGGAACGCCTAGAAGAATTGGGGGCAGAATGTCCCACTTCTTGGCAAGACCTGCTCGATCCAGTCTATCAAGGTGAAATCGTCATTGCCAGCCCGGCCTCCTCCGGCACAGCTTACACGGTGCTGAGTGGTCTCTTGCAGCTTTATGGTGAAGATGAAGCCTTTGAATACTGGCACCAACTTGACGCCAACATTGCCCAATATACTGAATCCGGCAGCGCACCCGGACGCATGGCCGCCACTGGTGAATATGCAGTGGGCATTGCCTTCACCCATGACATTCAAACCCAACAAGATGAAGGTCTGCCCGTGGAGATCAGCTTTCCCGAAGAGGGCACTCCCTTTGAAATCGGCGGCATTTCGATCATTGAGGGAGCCAAGAATTTGGCCGCTGCCCAGGCTTGGGTAGATTTTGTCTTTACGCCGGAATTTCAGCGCTATCACAACGATGTTGCCCACCGCATTCCCGTGGTTCCTGGCGTAGAACTGGCCGAAGGCACGGTCGGACTTGAAGACGTGCTGCTGATCGAGGGTTATGATCCCACGCAATGGGCCGCCGAGCGCGACCGTATCATTGAACGGTGGCAAAGTGAGATTGGCGCAAATCGTTGATTGTGATTTGGCATAGCCAATCGTAGGGAAATCGCAGTCGCAACCGAGTCACGTTTATGACTCGGTTGCGATTCCTCATCGTCGCACTTCTCCATTTCTCCATTTTCATGCATGTCGTTGTCACGCATATTCAGTAGACCTTAGACCACATGACCGATGTAACCTACACCACCCCGACTCCTACGACAATCCCTGCCTCGGCGCACCTCAAACGCCGGCGGCTGCGGCTGCTCGTTTTCGCACTTGTCGAAGTGCTCATTCTGATCTTGGTAGCAACGCAACTGATCCAAGTTCAGGTTGTCGAAGATTACCGCGAAGTAACCGGAAATCTGGAAACCATATACTTCCGGCGTGAGATCGTGGGCGATCCACCCTTGCTGGTGCTGCTGGTGGGTGCTGTGTTGATCCCCCTGTTGAGTGCACCTCTTCGACGCGAATGGTTCCTTTTGGCACTTGTGCAGATTACATTGGCGGGGCTGGTGATCTTTGTGCTTTGGCCTTTGGCGCAAGTCTTTATCCAAAGCTTCAGAGTGGACTTTAATACCCCTGGCTTCTCACTGGTTCAATTCCAAAAGCTCATTGCCACCCCCTCTGTGGCGCGCGCGATCACCAATACGTTTGTGATTGGGGTCACGACTGCCACGCTCTCGACTGCGCTGGGTGCGCTGATGGCCTATGCGTTAACGCTGGTTCAGATGCCAGCACGGCGCGTCCTTCGGTTTCTGGCCATATTGCCCCTTGTTTCACCCCCCTTTGCTGTGAGTTTCGCCTTCATTTTGCTCTTCGGCAGGCGCGGGGCGATCACCTATGATTGGCTGGGCATCCGTGATTACAATATTTACGGCCCACATGGTATTATCCTCGTGCAACTCGTCAGTGACATTCCGCTTGCCATTCTCATTCTTTCCGCCGTCTTTGCCGCCATCAATCGCGACCTGGAAGATGCAGCGCAAGATTTAGGAGCAAAACCTCTTTACATTCTACGCACCATCACCTTTCCGCTGGTCACGCCAGCCTTGCTCACCACCGTATTGCTCACGTTCATCAACTCTATATCGGACTTTGGCAATCCCATGTTGATCGGCGGCGGCTTCCAGACTTTGGCA
>CAMPHP010000782.1 GCA_946885925.1 uncultured Litorilinea sp. | reverse complement strand
CCACCAGCGCGAGACAATCCGCCAACAACTGGCAGCAGCAATTCAGGCTCGACAGGATGCCGAGCGGGTTATGGATCGCTTGCAAACACGCCATGACCTACTAGCCCGTCTCCAACAGGAAGGGGCAGGTTATGCCAGCGGTGTCCGCACCGTTCTCCAAGCAGCTCGACCAAGCAACCACCACCCAAAGGGTCAATTGAATGGCATTCTGGGTACAATCGCCGCGCTTGTCAAAGTGCCAGCCAACCTGGACAAGGCGATTGAAACTGCCCTAGGCGGCGCATTCCAAAATATCGTAACCCAACGTTGGGCGGATACCCAGGCAGCCATTGACTTGCTCAAGCGCACAGGCAATGGTCGTGCCACCTTCCTACCCTTAGATCGTCTTTCTGTCCTGCCTGCCATTCCTGCACCCAAAATACCCGGTGTATTGGGCAATGCCGCCGATCTCGTCGAGTATGACACAGCAGTCAAAGACGCTGTACAACAGTTGCTCAACCGCGTCTGGGTGGTCGATACACTGGACACAGCACGCAGCGCGCTTGATAACTTACGCGGCCAGGGCCGGCCCACTGTCGTAACCCTAGATGGCGATATTGTACGCCCTGGTGGTGCTGTCACAGGCGGTAGCGACCAGACCCGGCGCGATGAATCGATCTTAGCCCGCGAGCGTGAATTGCGCGAGTTGCCAGCACAGATTCGTCAAGCTGCTACGCAGTTCAACCAGCAGCACGAACAGGTAGAGAGCCTCAACAAGCATGACGAAGCCTTAGCGCGCCAGCTTGCAGCAGTCCAAGAAGAGCAAACAGCCATTGCCCGGCGCGAGCGTGAGCTACGCAGTCAGGCCGAAGAAGTACGACGCCAGCTTGACCGAGCGCAACAGACGGAGAAATGGCATGACGAACGCACTCTCCAGATCGAGAATGAACTCGCCGCATTAGAAGCGCAGCGTTCAGAGTTAGAAACACAGTACCAGGAAATCACTGCAGCCCATGCCGAAGCTCAAGCGGCACTCCAAACGGTAGAGAGTGAACTAGAGGAAGCCGGTGCAGATGAACTCTTGCGGCAATTAGGCGATCAGCGTGCAGCGGCGGCCCAGGCACAAGCAGCTTGGCAGAATCGTCGTTCGCTGCTCGAAGCGCAACACCGCAGTCTCCAAAACACCATCGAACAGATTGCCGCCAAAGAGCAACTGATCGCACAGCTAACACGCGAGGAAGAGGCGCTGGCGGCGCGTCTCCACGAACTGACGACACGCGAGGATGAGTTAAACCGCGCCATCACCCAACATCAAGCCAAACTCACACCCGCCGAGCAAAAGCTGAGCCAACTTGAGCAAGAGCAATCACAACTGGAAAGCCAGGAACGACAAGCACAGGAGCAGTTGCGCCGCAACGAAAGCGCTTGGAATGCCGCCCAACTTCATTACCAGCGCACCGACGACCAGTTGCGCCAGCTTCGCCATGATATCGAACAAGATCTAGGGTTGGTCTTGCTGGAAATGGGTGAAGACCTCGCTTACCAGCCGCCCTTGCCCTGGACGGCTGTGGTAGAGCAACTTCAACCGCGTGACGAATTGCCCGACGGCCTGGAAGAAGAAATCCGCAGTCTGCGTGCCCGCCTCAACCGCGTTAATAATGTCAACCCAGATGCACCGCGCGAATACGAGGAAGCAGCAGGACGCCACGAATATCTGCTCACCCAGTCAACAGACCTCGAAGCAGCCATTGCCGACCTACGTAAGATCATCCGTGAACTAGATGAAGTCATGGAAGCCGAGCTTTCGCGCACCTTTGCTGCGGTCTCCGAGCAATTCGTCCACTACTTCCAACAATTGTTCAATGGCGGCGCGGCCAAGCTAATCCTTGCCGACCCGAATGACATTACCAATTCGGGCATCGAGATTATTGCTCGACCACCAGGCAAACGCCCGCAAAGCCTCGCGCTGCTCTCTGGTGGTGAACGCACCTTGGCCGCGATGGCGCTCATCTTTGCCATCCTCCACGTCAGCCCCACACCCTTTTGCGTGCTTGACGAGGTAGACGCTGCATTGGATGAGGCCAATGTTGATCGCTTCCGCATGACTGTGGAGCAATTAAGCAAAACGACCCAGTTCATCATCATCACCCACAACCGCCGCACGCTCGAAGGCACCAACGCCATCTATGGCGTTACAATGGCGAGTGATGGCGCAACGCGTGTCATTAGTCTGCGGTTGGATGGAGAGAAGATCGTGCGGCACAGCGACCCTACCAGCGGCACGCCGCCAGAGGGTTCCGACCAAGATGTGGCAACTCTTGAAGAATTAGTGAAGATGTAATGGGGGCTTAAGCTAACCGCTCACTGGGGAAGCGTTCTTCAAGTTCAGGATTGGGAACATATTCCGGTGCGTGCATGCCGATCCGATGCAAGGCCATTGCCGCCGCAGCTTGGGAAGCCTCTTGCTTGCTAACTCCTTGACCCACGCCATAACGCACATCATTGATGGTGACTTGAAACATAAAAATCTTGGCATGGTCAGGGCCAGCATGATCCACCTGCTTATAGCGTGGCAATACGCCATACATGCTCTGCGACCATTCTTGTAAACGGCTCTTTGGGTCCTTATGCAACACCTTCGAGGCCATGCGCTCCAGATCAGCCTCTATCAATGGCATCACAAAGCTCCGCACCGACTCCACGCCAAACTCTAGGTAAATAGCTCCCACCACAGCCTCAAAGGTAGCACAGAGTGTGGCAGAACGTTTGCGCCCCCCACTTTCCTCCTCGCCATGCCCCAAAAACAGGTAATCTCCCAAGTGAAGCTGGCGTGCAAAGCGCGAAAGTGCTTCTCGCTTCACCAAGGACGCTCGCATCGCTGTCAAGTCACCTTCCCGCGCATCAGGGAAGCGACGGAAGAGCACTTTGCTTACCACCGAGCCTAGGATGGAATCACCCAGGAACTCTAGCCG
>CAMPHP010000781.1 GCA_946885925.1 uncultured Litorilinea sp. | reverse complement strand
GAGATTGTTGGCTAGAGACAGTAGCCGCTTGCTCTATGGAAGAGACGGGTGAATGGGCAGATGAAGAGATAGATGAAGGGGTAGATGAACGGGTAGATGAAGCAATGGATGGAGCACTAGCGGGTAGTGCCGGAGTTGCTTCCGCCTGAACAGGGGGCTCGCCTTGTGCGCCGATATAGCCCAACACGGTTCCCGCACGCACGGTCTGCCCAGCATCGACTACCACCTCGATTAACGTTCCCGCGGCTGGGGCAGGAATTTCTGTATCAATCTTATCGGTGTTGATTTCTACCAGGGCTTCAAATTTTGCCACAGTTTCGCCGGGGGCTTTGAGCCAACGGGCTACCGTCCCCTCGACCATACTCTCACCCATCTGGGGCATGGTCACTGCAACAGCCATATGCGCCTACTCTTCTCTGCTCTATGTGTCGGGGTTATCTATGTGAGTTGTATTTTGAGCTATATAACAGCCTTACTCGGCATCAAGCTCGACATCAAGCAAGGTGCGCGCCGCCAAGACCGGCGCATCCATTCCATGAGTTATGTAAAGATACTGCCGTCCTGGCACAGTGCTGAAGCCAGCATGATCGCCATCGGGTGTCAGCGCCACAATATTCATATACTGGCCTGGCTTGGGTTGCAAATAGGCAATATCACGCAACACCTCAAAGCCTGCCTCTTGCAATGACATACCACCTTTGAGATAGAGAATCAAGCTCCGTGCGGTTGACGCGCGAATCGCCAACTCGCCCATGCCCGTACACGCCACCGCGCCATAGCGATTATCACAATAATTGCCTGCACCAATGATGGGGCTGTCACCGACTCGGCTCGGATATTTCCAGGCGATACCGCTGGTACTCACTCCTGAAGCCAAATCACCAAAGGAGTCGCGTACCAAGAAGTTAACCGTCCCCTGCGTATCATCGCGCTGAGCAGGTTGAGCAAGGGCTGGCCCGCGATCCTGTAAAACGACCGGGCGAGTTAGCCTATTAGCAAGTTCACGCACATGATCGCTGCTGCCTGGAATCAATCCGTGTTCCAAAAAGCGCTCGCGCCAACGACGCAAAGCCTCCTCGGTGCGTTGTTCTGCCGGGGACATCCCGATCTCCGCGGCAAACCGTTCGGCTCCTCGCCCCACCAACAACACATGGGGCAATTCTTCCATTACTCGCCGCGCTAACGTAATCGGATTGCCATAGCCATACACTGCGGCGACCGCACCAGAACGTAGCGTGCGCCCATCCATGATCGAAGCGTCTAATTCCACCTCACCCAGCACATTGGGCAACCCGCTGTAACCCACGCTGTGCTCTGCCGGGTCATCCTCAGTCATGCGACACGCCAGTTCGACCGCATCCAGAGCCGTTCCACCCTGCCGCAACAGGTCCATTGCCGCGCTTGCCCCAGCCCGCCCATTCTCACTTGCCACCACCACAGGCGCTATCGCCATTACTCAAGCCTTCTAGCCTACATTGTTCGTTGCGCTTTGGTTCAAATAATCAGCCAGGACGCTCTCCACAGCGGCTTGCAGCGGCGGCCATTCCACCTGAGGCACTTTGTTCACCGTCACAAAATCCTGGGCCAAAAAGACATTGTAAACACCTTCCAGCGTCAAAAGCTGCGCGGCCAACGGATGCTCCACGGTCTCGCCCAACGAATAATTGTGCGAGGAGGCAAAGTGTTTTTCCGGCAGCACAAACTTGCGTGCGTTCGGATTTGGCGTCTGATGAACCTGGACGGACCCTGCGTTTGACTCTTGGATTGGCATGGCCCTAAGTATACCAGGCAGCGTGGCGCGGGTAAAATGACGCGGGTCCGTCCAGGTTCATCAACTCTTTGATAAAGTCTTTGATCATTCAAGCCGCTCCGCCACTAACTCCGCCATATCCTTCACCACCACACCTTCGCCCGCCTTGGTCGCGGCGTCGGTCATCATCGTCAAGCAAAATGGACAACCCACCGCCACTGTCTTTGCGCCCGTTGCTGCTGCCTCCTGATAGCGCTGCTGGTTAACGTGCTGTGCGCCAGGCTCCTCCTCCTTCCACATCTGCGCCCCACCCGCACCACAACAGAACGATTGGCGACCATGCCGGGGCATCTCTACGAGCGGCAGCGCCAGTTCCCCCAATACCTCGCGCGGCGCATCAACAATGCCATTGTGCCGCCCTAAATAGCAGGGGTCATGAAAGGTGATGGTATCACTCTCCCCGTTGGGCTGGACGCTGATCTTCTTGGCGGCGGCAAGTTCGGAAAGCAATTGCGTATGGTGGATTACCTGATAGTTGCCCCCAAACTGCGGATACTCCTTGCCCAATGTGTGCAAACAATGGGGACAGGTAGTAACAATGCGTTTGGGATTCACCTCATTGAGCATTTCAATATTGGCCTGTGCCATCTCGTAAAAGAGATATTCATTGCCAGCTCTGCGCGCCGAATCCCCCGTACAGCGTTCCGACTCGCCCAACACAGCATAATTTACCCCCGCGGCCCGCAACACCTGGGCAAAGGCACGCGCCGTAGCCTGGGCACGCGGATCATAGGCAGGCGCACACCCCACCCACCAGAGAATGTCTGGATCAGGATTCTCATCAATGGTGGGCACATCAACCCCATTAGCCCATTTCAGGCGGTCGCCAGGACGCAGATTCCAGGGATTGCCGTTGCGCTCCATCCCCCGAAACGCTCCCTTAAGTTGGGCGGGAAAGTCATTTTCTACCAACACCTGATGGCGACGCATATAAAGCAGGTCAAACATCGGCTCGTTGCCCACTGGACAAATATTCACACACGCGCCACAAGCGGTACAGGCCCACAGCGCCGACTCAGACGTTGCAAAATCCAGCAAATTAAAGGCCGAAGGCTCTCCCGCACTCAATTCATCCATATGCTCATTGAGATAGTAACGTTTGTTGATCTCCAACGCTGCCGGAGAAAGCTCTTTGCCTGTCACAT
>CAMPHP010000780.1 GCA_946885925.1 uncultured Litorilinea sp. | reverse complement strand
GTAGAGGTGCAACCCGGGGTGGGGAGTGCACATCTATGGCCGATTTTGACTTCGCTTGCACCTGTGGCTGCAGGAGAATTGCGGTTAGCCTCGTTGTTGACGAGCAGCCGCGACCGCATTGGACGGCGCAGCACGTTGACGGTGATTACTCCAATTGGTGACAGAGCCAACAGTGTGTTGGATGAGACGCCCGAGCACACAGATGCCAATGTTGATTGGGTGGCGGAGTTGGTACATCTCAAGGGAGTAGGGGTGTACAGCAGTGTGATATTGATTGGGGCTGCCAATGCAGATCCTCATGCCGCAGAGGCCACGAAGGCTCTTTTGGCGCGCATGGAGATTCCTTGTTCGGTGGTCATGGCAGGTGAACCACTTTCCGCCCTGCTGACCTTCCGTCGCCGCCGCCGCGTGGTGCGGACGACTCCGACGGGGGGTGTGGTGAGTTATGAGGTAGATGAGGAAGTGGGCTGATTCCCCGGCTGGTTAGGCCGGATAGAGCGTGGCACCTTAACAGGGCTAGCGATTGCAATAATGGATAGAGTAATCGATCAGACGCTTGATAATGAAAATTCCCCTCCCTGGCTGCTGCGAATTATGTGGGCTGTGGAGGCATGGGCGCGTCCCGCGTGGGGATGGGGCGTATTGTTGGCTTGTATGCTGATCTCACTTTTGCCCGCGGTCGCCTTGCGTGCCAATCGCTGGTTGGCGTTGGGGAGTTTTCAACAGGCACTGGAACTGGCTGGCCCTTTGGCAGTTATAGCGGTGTGGGCATTGTGGGGATGGCGGCGACAGGAGCGCCAACATTTCGGCTGGTTTGCTGTGCTGGTAACGATTGTGTTGGGGGCGGTCGTGGTAAGCCAACTGCTGTTAGGCTGGATACCGGGGCCAGGTGCACTATGGCAAGCCGTGGGCACAGGTGACCTTATGCTACCAATCCGCCAGAGTGGTGCGGAGTGGACGCAGGCGTTTACCCGGTTCGCCTTGTGGGCCGAGGGGGTGGCAGCGGGTGGTGCTGCCCAGGACAATCTGGTCTTTGCGACCTTTGGTGGCGTTATTTTGTGGCTGGTGGGGGCGCTGACGGCCTGGCTGGCGCGACGGACACGCCAGGGCTTTGCTGCGGCTGCACCGGCCTTATGGCTCTTGGGTTCTATCCTCCTTTATAGCAGTACAGGTCGCTATTTGTTGCTGGCGGGATTGGCACTGACCTTTGTGTTGCATATTCTGCTCGATCAAGGCGTCTTGACGAGACGGTGGCAGCGTTTAGGGTTGGACTATAGCCCTGGCCTGATGGTTGATCGCATGGTGACTGTCCTGAGCATTGGGGCCTTTGTTCTGACCGTGGCGGCGGTGATGCCCAATCTCTATATAGGGCCGTTGGTCATGAGATATTACAATTTGCTTGCCCCTTTCAATGCCTCGGTTGAGGGAATGGGGGAGCGGCTCTTTCCTGAACTTCGCGGTACCTCAAGACTGCGTGGCGGAAGTGGCACTGGCTTGCCCAATGAGTTTTTGCTACAGGGCGGGCCGAATGTGGGAACAGCAGTGGTGATGCGGGTGCGGACGGATGAAGCACCGACCTACCAACTTCCTTTTGATGAGATGGCAGCCCCGCCAGGTCATTATATGCGCGGCGGCACGCTTGCTCTCTATGATGGAAGGGGCTGGCATAACCCTGATGGGATGGAGCGGCAAGATCTAGCTGCCAACCAGCGATGGGATGGGAGTAGGGAGTGGGGGCGAAAACCTGTGGTGCAGAGCGTGATTATGGCGGTATCATCATCAACGCTTTACGCTGCGCCAGAACCCGTTGAGGTTTCGGTGGATGCCAAGTTGGATGTGCGCGGCGTGGATGACCAAGTGACGCTGCGTGGCGGTGACCAAAGCTACACCGTGGTATCAATGGTCCCTGCTGTGGATGAAGCGATGTTGCGCCAACTGCCAGCATGGAGTGCTGACAATCCGCTGCCAGACACTATGGAGACACACTTGTCGCTGCCAGAGAGTATCACGGAGCGCACACGCAATCTGACTGAGCAAGTGACGGCAGGTCAAGAGACCCTGTATGACAAGGCATTGGCAATCGAGCAGTACTTACGCCAGTATGAATATGATTTGGAAGTGCCAGCACCGCCAGAGGATGTTGATGACGTCGCGGACTATTTCTTGTTCGATTTACAGCGCGGCTATTGTGACTATTATGCAACTGCCTTTGTGGTGATGGCAAGGTTGGCGGGTTTGCCCACACGGTTTGCAACTGGTTTTGCCGTAGGGCAGTGGGACCCTATGGAGGGAGTGTGGATCATTACCGAGGCGCAGGCCCACTCTTGGCCCGAAGTGTATTTCCCCCAGGTGGGATGGATTGCTTTTGAGCCGACGGCAGCACGTTCTACGCTGGTGCGAACTGCGCTGCCACAACAGCCGAGTATGGGTGCGTTGCCGCCGACCATAGCCACGCCAGAACCCACGCAGGAGGTCACTGGGCCGATTTGGAATTGGCAGCTTCTGGTTTGGTTGATACCCGCGTTGGGAGGGATCTGGGCGCTTGTGATTGGCTGGCGTTGGTGGCAGCGACGGCGTGAGGACCCGTGGAACGCGGTGCTGCAATGGGGGAGCCGCGTGGGGCGACCGATGAATGCGGGCGAGACTGTGCTTGAGTATGGGCGGGAACTGGCAGGATTTGTATTGCAGCGGCAGACGCGCAGCCCCGATGCTGGGCGTATCGCTGCTCGTGAGATTCAGGCGGTGAGTGAAGAGGTGAATACTGTGCGTTATGGTCGCACTGATGAACGAGTTGCGGCTTTGCGTGCCGTGGAGGAGCGGTGGGCGCGTTTGCGGAGCTATTTGGGTTTAGTGCGTTTTCACTAATAGGTGGGTGTGGGGTCGGTGGAAACGCTTGTACCGCGTAAACCTTCCTCAGATGCGGTATTGAATGTTGAAGTCCGCGGCAAAGTCGCTAGTAAAT
>CAMPHP010000779.1 GCA_946885925.1 uncultured Litorilinea sp. | reverse complement strand
TTGAGCTTTTCCATCTGTTGGGCGCGGCGCGGGCCATCCAAGAGGATCTGATCCCAGTGGGCAGGATGGAAGTTTTCAATGGCCTCTAATTTCAGGCCATGTTGTGCCACAAACTGCGCAAGGTCGCGCAATTCTTCATATGACCAGACACCCTCTTTGGTAGAAGGCAGCGTCTTTTCGGTTGGGAGGTGGGCAACAATGTGGGTTGCGCTCATCTGTTTGGCGAAGCGGAGATTGTCCGCTGTCACCATGCCGTCGTAGAGACCGAGACCAAGTTTCATGGCTGATTCTTTATGGCTGATTCTTTATGGGCTAATTCTTAGATGAGTGGCTTTTGACGTTGGACTAATTGGAATGGCACGGCATCAGGGCCGCGGAAAAAGGCAAGCTTGTCACCCGCAGGCGTGGTGTTGATATCCCCTACAGCCTCGGCCCCCGCAGCGACCAGCCGCTCGCGATCAGCCTCAATGTTATTGGCGCTAAAGGCCAGGTGGAAGTTTAGCGGATGGATCGCCGTGTAATCGGGCATAGGGGCGGCAGGATTGCTGTAGATCTCTATCATGCTCCCCGCTTCATCAGCAATAAAGTGCATAAAGGGAGAGGTGTCATTGCTCAAAACGACGCGCATACCCAGGTTATCGACAAAGAACTTGACCAGCGATTGCGCGTTGGGCACATTGATGGCGACATGTTCCAGTTTCACAGCATTTTCTCCTATAAAAATTGTGGATTGGGTAAATGGGGATTGAATAATGCCTATGCCCATTCTAACCTAGCCTGCCAAAACCGTCACATTGCCCAGCAGGCAAGTGGCAAATTATAGGAAGAACTTACAGATTGCCTATCAAAAGTCACGAGGTATTTTTTTAATTGACAGTGAATTGTTACGAGTTTTCTGATACAATATCGGCATAGAATGACGTACCGGCACAGTCTACCTACCCATTACATGTAATACCTGCCTAACGCACGTAGCGCCCCCTTTGACTTAACAGGATCAATGTATGAATTCCACTGTACTGCAAGGACTCTTGGTCGTTGCCGTATCAGACCCTACACACGCATGGTCTGAACAATTCGCACAATGCCACGATTCTTCCTGGAATGTGACGCTTCTGAGCAGTGATGCGCTCGACCAACTTGCATCGTTCAATCCATCGCTGCCTGACATCATCCTGGTGCATCTTTGTGCCCAACGCGAGCTTGCACTCGTGCAGGAGCTACGGTCACGTCTACCAACAGTACCGTTGGTAGTGCTTGGCGATACTAGTGTAGCAGCCAATGTAGAGGAGTTTGAAGCCTCTGTTCTAGCGGCAGGCGCTGATGAGTGCCTTGCGCAACAACATCTAACGCCCTACTGGCTACAGTATGTGATTCGCAGATTACTCCAACGTCGCCGCGCTTCACACGCTTCCGCACCAACGGCGGCAGGTACAGCCACGCACAGACTCACAGCCTGGACCAGTTCTGCAGAACTGGTCCAGGCCAATGCGTTGCTACATCAAGTCATGGATACCTTGCCCGTTGGTGTCTGGATTATGGATCGGGAGGGCAAAACTGTTCATGGCAACCGAGAGGGTCAGCGCATCTGGGTGGGCAACCTAGATGTGGAGCTTGACGAGACTTACGATTATCGTGGCTGGCGACCAGAGAGTGGTGAGCCGATACGTCCTGATGAGTGGTCAGGGGTGCGGGCTGCCCGCACGGGCGAGGCCACCCTTGATGAACTCTTGGAGATTGAGGCACTTGACGGAACACGCCGCATGTTGCTCTCTTCGGCAATTCCCATGCGCAATGCCCAACAGGAGTTGGCCGGGGCAATTGTGGTCAACCAAGATATTACCCATCGATGGCAGATGGAGATCGAACTGCAAGAGGTACGGCGACGCTTGGAGGAGGGGCGCGAGGAGGAGCGAGTCTATCTAGCACGTGAACTGCATGATGTCCCCATGCAAGAGCTACACGCTGCTGATTTTGCATGGGAGCGACTTAAAAGTATTCTTGCCCTTCTCGCCACCGGGGAGATAAGCCAGGAGGCAGACTCGGACCAGGTATCGCTCATCCAAGAGGCCCAACAGCTAGGAGCGGCGATTGGTAAGCATATATACAACGCAAACCGCGTGCTGCGCGAGTTGTGCAATGAATTGCGACCGCCCATCCTCGAAAGCTTTGGCCTTTCTGCCGCAGTGGAAGCGCATGCGCATATTTTTCAAGAGCGCTACCAAGACTTGGTAGTGCATCTTGACCTGGTGAAGGACAACCTGATGCTGCCGGATTGGGTAGGACTCGCCCTTTTCCGCATTTACCAACAGGCATTGGATAACGTCGTGCAGCACGCGCAGGCGAGCCAGGTCTTTGTACGGCTTTACACAACCCCAGGACAGTTGGTATTAGAGGTGCGTGACGATGGCCGCGGCTTTGTCGTACCGCCCCGTTGGGTTGAACTGGCGCGAGCCAATCATCTTGGCATCATCGGTGCAATAGAACGGGCAAACCATATCGGCGGCAGCTACAAGATCACCTCCGCACCTGAAAATGGCACGACTGTACAAGTTACATTACCCCTAGACAAGCCCGCCGATTCACAAGCACCCTAAGAGGCACAGCATAGGAGCGCCAACACCGCGCCCTGTCACCTTCTACCAGTGCCAAGTTGCAAGTAGTCCGCGCAAGCATAGGAACGCCAACACCGCGCGATCTGTCACCCCGTAGGGGTCTCTCTGCCACAGCCTCCTCAGAGAGACCCCTACGGGGTGACAAACTAAACCCTGGGATTTACCCCAAGGTGCATTTCAGGATGGGGGCACAGACCGGGAACGCCAGCATTCCTCACCAGGACAAGCCTTGCTGACATCTCTCCTATGGCCAATGATGCCGCCAAGATGGCGGCGTTCCGGCCCCACCGTGAGGTACACCCCAACACCAAAGCAGGTTTGACAGGCTAGGGGTCGGGGCCTATACTGGT
>CAMPHP010000778.1 GCA_946885925.1 uncultured Litorilinea sp. | reverse complement strand
GTGCAGCGGCGGGACTTCTCTTGTCGGCGGCGGCGTGCATCGCTGGCACGGAACGCACACGCATTGCTCGCTTGCCGGATACCAATGGCATGCAAAACGAGATCGTGATCGAGCGTGCCCACCGCAATCGCTATGACTTTGCCTTGCGCCAATCGGGTGCGCGCTTTGTCGAGTTTGGCTATGCGCGCGGGACCCAACCGTGGGAGTTGGAAGCCGTGATCACGCCAAATACCGCGGCGGTTGCCTATTTTGTCACCAATGCAACGCCCACTACCTTGCCCCTCCCTGTAGTCGCCGATATTGCACACAGCCACGGTTTACCTGTCATTGTCGATGCCGCTGCCGAACTTCCCCCAGCTACAAATCTGCGTCGTTTTGTCGATGAAGGGGGTGATCTGGTCATCTTTAGCGGCGGCAAGGGGCTGCGCGGGCCACAATCAAGCGGCTTGATCTTGGGACGATCTGACTTGATTGCCGCTTGTGCCGCCAACGCCAACCCTCACCATGCCATTGGTCGCCCCCTAAAAGCAGGCAAAGAGGAGATCATTGGCTTGCTCGTGGCGCTTGAGCTCTATTTGGCCGAGCCAGAGAGTGAGCGCCAAGCACGTTGGGAAGCACAGGTGAGATTGGGCATTGAACTCTTGCAAGGACTCTCCGGTTTGCATCCCCACCGCGTCTTTCCCATGCCAACAGGAAAGTGGGTTCCACGTATCCTGGTGGAAATGGATGACGACACCCACTTAAGTGCCGATGAGTTGCGCGCTGCCTTGTGCAGCGGCATACCGTCAATTGAGGTGCGCCCTGATCCTGCGGGCTTCGTCATTGACCCACAAAATCTTATGCCTGGGGAAATGGAAATTATCTGCGCCCGTATTGCCGAGCTTTGGGCGGAGAAGTAACCAGGATTTCTATAGATCGAGGTCTTTTAGATGATGATGCCCCTACCTACATTCCATGCCGCAAGGAGCCAGCCAGCAGTTGCATTGGAACCGCTGGCAAGTTGGCCCGATTCGCCACAATCGTTACCAGCAGGTCGCTATTTGGTCCGTGTTCCCGTGGCGCGCTTGCTCTCCGACCATGATCTGAGCCTTGCGATTCATATTGTGCGCGGGGAAGCGCCTGGGCCGACCTTGGGGCTGATGGCGGGTATTCATGGCGATGAAACGCCAGGAGTACGCATTCTGCAACAACTGTTGGCAGGGATTAATCCTGCTGATTTGACGGGGACCATCATCGCAGTTCCTGTAGCAAATCCTCTAGCATGGGCGGCACAGCAGCGCGCTACACCAGAGATCGATGTTGACCACAATAACCTTGCGCGCGTCTTCCATAACACGGACGCCGCGGCTCCTGCCTTTGACTCGGTGGCGCGGCGGTTGGCGGCGACATTGGAACGCACCTTCTTTCCCGCTATCAGCCACTTCATCGACTTTCACTGCTATGGGCGCGACACGGCAGCGCGGTTGATGCTCTATCGCACCTCGCAGGCCCCTTCTATCGTCGCAACTTCGGCAGAAATGGCGCGCCTCTTTGGACTTGGCGTAATCCAAGGGGTCAGTGGTGGACAAGGAACAACGTCAGCAATGTCAGCCAAGTTGGGCATTCCCACGATTGTCGCAGAATTTGGCGCAACACGCTGTCATATCACAGCAGAACAGGCCTTTGTGCAAGAGGGAGTGGCGGGAACGCAGCGCGTAATGGCGCACTTGGGCATGATTAATGCTGCGCCCGCTGGCCCAACCCAGCAGTTAGTAGTAGAGAAGGTCACGCGGATTACTCCGGGTACAAGCGGCTATTTCCTCCCCACCTTTGACCTAGAAGACCTCTATACCCCGGCCCATCACCAGGGTATAGAGATCACAGCCGGTCAATCATTGGGGTATCTTTTCGACACCTACACACTGCAACCACTAGAGGATCTCGCTGCGCCCCACGATGGCCGCCTGATCATCCTCTTTCGCGCTGGCCCCTATAACGTGGGCAGCCGCCATCTCGCGCTAGCGACAGGGACACTGACGACAACAGAATCGATGTAACGGTACCACAAGTTGCCACCTCGGCTCGTTCTCTTTGGATCGTGCTCTGGCGATCTTCCGCTGCGGAGAATTCAGTACGCCTGTCACCCTGCAAGGCTCTCTCTGCTCAACCGCGCTGCCCAGAGAGATGCCTGCGGCATGACAAAGGCGCGAGTCTGTCACCCCGTAGGGGTCTCTCCGCTCTGCGCGCCCTCAGAGAGATGCCTACGGCATGACAGGCGCGCGGCTCTGTCACCCCGTAGGGGTCTCTCTGCCCACGTTGGCCCAGAGAGATTCCTACGGAATGACACGACACGCGGTTCTGTCACCCTGGAAGGGTCTCTCTGCTCTGCCACGCTACCCAGAGAGATGCCTGCGGCATGACAGAGCCGCGCCCAGAGGGGCTCCCGCCTACGGGCGCAGGGTGACAGAACAGAATGTTCCCCACAGGTGGCAACTTGCGTTAGTCAAGGAGTTCCGGTAGCGATTACCGGAACTCCTTGAGTAGCTATCACTCACCGGTGATGGCGGTGATGCTTGCCTGAACGTGAACCATGACGGTGCGATCCTCCGTGATGCTCCGGGTGGTCCCGGTCGTCGTGACGGAACTCAGGCGGATCATAATAGCTATGCCGTCTGGGTTTGTCGTGGGTCTGACTATGCTTGGGAGTGTCGACCGGAGGCTCTGGCTCTTCGATGATCTGCGGGCGGATCGGGACGTCCCCAATCGAGATTACCGGATTCTCCTCAATCGGTTGTGGGAAGCCAACCAGAATTTGATAGGAACCATCAAGGTTGTCAATGACGGGTTCGAGCAATACTGCCGCAGACCCCAATGGCAGGAAGATCAACGGATCTTTGCCCGGCCCCAAGAGGTTGCCTGCGCAATCTACAGGCGTCACTAGAATCGAGAAGCAGCCACCGACAAACGCACAGGTAGCAACTTGCGAG
>CAMPHP010000777.1 GCA_946885925.1 uncultured Litorilinea sp. | reverse complement strand
TCCAAGGCGCGTTTTTCGTTGGGCTTGCGCGGCAAGGAAGCGCTAGCCGGTTATCTTTTGCTCTCTCCTTGGCTAATCGGTATCGTCTGCTTTATTGCTGGCCCCATGATTTCCAGTGCCTACCTCAGCTTTACCCGCTACGATATTGTAAATCCACCTGAATGGCTGGGTCTCAAGAACTACATCGACATGTTCACAAAGGATAGGCTCTTCTGGACATCTCTGGGGCTTACCTTTCGTTATGCGTTGATCCTCGTACCTTCCGCGCTGATTGGGTCGCTGCTTGCAGCCGTTTTGCTCAACCAAGGGCTAAAAGGCACTGCACTGTTTCGCACGTTCTTTTTCCTTCCCCACCTCACTCCAGTTGTAGCCGCAGCCGTTCTTTGGGGGTGGCTCTTTAACCCAGATGTGGGACCCATCAATCACTACATCCGTACGCTGACTGGCTCAACGGATGCACCGGGTTGGTTCCGTGATCCTGAGTGGGCCATGACTGGCCTGATCGTCATGGCAATGTGGGGAGCGATTGGCGGCAACAGCATGTTGATCTTCTTGGCAGGGTTGCAAGGTGTGCCCCAAGAGCTTTACGAGGCTGCGGAAATTGATGGGGCTGGCGTCTGGGCCAAGTTCCGCAATATCACGGTACCCATGCTGACCCCCACCATCTTTTTCAACATGGTGCTGGGCATTATTGGTGCATTGAAGGTCTTTGCCGCAGCCTTTGTCGCAACCCAAGGTGGTCCTGCCTATGCGACCTGGTTCTTTGCCCTTCACATTTACACGCGTGCTTTCCGCTACTTTGAAATGGGATACGCTTCGGCAATGGCCTGGTTCTTCTTCTTTATTGTAATCATCTTGACTTATATCCAGTTCCGCACATCCAAGCGCTGGGTCTATTACGCAGGGGAGGCTGAGTAATGGCTGGTGAAGCCTTAACCGATCGCGGACCGGCAATGCCAGTGCCCGCTGTCCGTTCCGGTTCTTTTCGTATCCAACGAGCCGTGGGGCGGGCAATTCTCTATGTGGTTGCGATTGGAGCAGCCTTCATTTTCATGGTTCCCTTTGCCTGGACGATCTTTTCCTCGCTCAAAACATCGGGAGAACTCTTTCTCTATCCACCGACCTGGTTCCCAGCCGATCCGCAACCACAGAACTATGCAACTGTCTTTGAGCTTGTTCCTTTTGGTCTGTGGACATGGAACACGTTGATCATTTCGCTCATCTCGACCTTTGGTGCAGTGCTCTCCGCGGCCATTGTTGCCTATGCTTTTGCCCGCTTCCGCTTTCCGGGTCGCGATATGCTCTTTATGATTACGTTGAGCACGATGATGCTTCCGGTTGAGGTCACACTCATTCCATTGTATCTGCTCTTTAGCAAAATCGGCTGGCTCGATAGCTTCAAGCCACTGCTTGTCCCTTCCTTTTTTGGGGGTGGGGCCTTTCTCATCTTCCTATTGCGCCAGTTCATTATGTCCATTCCCAAAGATTTGGACGAAGCTGCGCGTATTGATGGAGCCGGATACCTCCGCATCTTCTTTCAGATTATCATGCCACTCGCGGTCCCTGCCTTGGCAACCGCAGCCATTCTTACTTTCATGGGTCACTGGAATGATTTCCTCCAGCCCTTCCTCTTTTTGAACACCAAAAGCAAGTATACGCTAGCGGTGGGGATTAAATACTTCCAAGAGGTGGCAGGGCAGGTGGATTCGATGGAGCATCGCCAAAACATCCTCATGGCGGCAAGCGTCATGATGACAGCGCCCATCATCCTGCTCTTCTTTGTGGCCCAGCGTTACTTTGTGCGCGGCATTGTCATGAGCGGCATCAAGGGATAAGCGCAGCCATAGTTCTCTGTCTGCATTGCTCCCGATTTGCTGCCCTGACAGTTTCACTATCTTGTTTGCAAATCCCTAGATAATTCACTGCAAACATTCTTATTAGTAGTTTACCTACTTTCACACGCACTATGTCATTAGGAGGAGTTTCTTTCATGGCCGACACGCAAATCAGCCGCCGCTCGTTTCTACGCGGCGCTTCTGCGGTAGCTGCGACTTTAGCAATTGCTGCATGTGGCCCTGCAGCACAACAGCCATCAGGCCAAACTGATGGCGAAGCTGCCGCTCCGGGTAGCGAGGCAATCAGCCTGGTATTCCATACCCGTCTAGGAGCCCATGCCGACTGGCACAAGCAGCGCAAGCCCCTTTTTGAGGAACAGAACCCTGGCTTGATTCTCGAACTAGACGAACTGCCTGGTGACGAGATGTATGCCAAGGTCTATGCGCTGGCAGCCTCCGGTACAGTAGGGGATCTCTGCTGGACCTATCTGAACAACCCGCCGGAGCACAAGGCCAAGGGCGTCATGATTCCGCTTGATGACATCATTGAAGCCAAGAATTTCGACCTGTCCCCCTTCTGGCCTTCCTTGATTCAAGCGTTAACGCTGGATGGTCAGCTCCATGCGATTCCGAATCACGGTCACTATGGCACAACCGTTTACTATTACAACAAAGACCTCTTTGCGGCAGCAGGTGTCGACCTGCCCACGCCAGAGTGGACGATTGATGACCTGGTGACAGCAGCCAAAGCCATTACCAACGCACCTGACACCTGGGGCTTCCGCGCGACTGGCACAGGCCAGGAGCATATTCCCAACTATCTACGCATGTTTGGTGGCGAGTTGCTCGACCCAGAGGGGACGCGCTGCTTGTTGGGTGAAGAGAATTCCATCGCAGCACTCCGCTGGCTCCATGACCTGCAATTCGTCGAGCAGATTGACCCCTGCACCTGTGGTGACCAATCGCGCGAAAACTTTGTCGCTGGTCAAGTCGGCATATTCAACACGACACCAGGTCTTGTGGCCGAATTCCAAAAGGTCACAGACTGGACATTCGAATGGGATTCGATGGTTGTCCCTGCCGGACCAGACGGTCTGCGCGGATCGCAAGTCTCTGCGGGCGCTTTCTGCAT
>CAMPHP010000776.1 GCA_946885925.1 uncultured Litorilinea sp. | reverse complement strand
CTGTTACGAGCAGTGCCCGTGGCAGCAAACTCCACCGCTTGCCGGGTTGGCTCAGGTGGCCTCTCTTTGCTCTCTGTCTCCTATTAGCGACATTTTCGGTGCTGGTCTACGGCTCGATCTTTGTCGGAGCCTTTGTCAATACATGGGGCTTTGACTACACCCCCACCTTGCGTCACACAGTGGAGCTCTGGAATTCGCTCTCCATGTTGCGTAATTCGCTGGTGGTTTCCATCGGTGCGGGAATCTTAGGGGGCGCGCTTGGCATCCTCATGGCCTGGCTGGTGACACGCCCGCAAACCCCAGGGCGACGCGCGATTGATTTTACCGCGACGCTCATGTATGCCATTCCTGGCACAGTCATCGGCATTGGCTATGTCACCGCCTTTAACGGGGCACCCTATTTCTGGACCGGCACCTTTTTGATCATCATCGTTGCCTTTGCCTATCGCCGCCTCCCTGTCGGCTTGCGCACAGGGGTTGCCGCCCAAAGCCAAATCGACAACTCGTTGGAGGAAGCCTCACTCGACCTTGGCGCATCGCGTATGCACACTTTTCGGCGCATCACCTTTCCCCTTCTCAGCCGCGCATTTACTGCCGGGGTGATCTATATCTTTATTAATTCGATGACCGACTTGAGCGCTGCGGTCTTTCTCAACGCAGGCCGCACCCAACTCTTCACAGTACGCATGTTCCGTGTTATGACCACTGGTACGCCTAGCCAAGCGGCAGCCTATGCTGTCCTCCTGATCGTCATCATCGTGCTTGCGCTAGCTCTCTTAAGCCGGCTTACCGGCAAGAGTTTTGTGGATCTTTTCCGTGTGTAGCCCTGGTATCTCTAGCCCTGGGATTTATCACGAATTGCGCTGATCGAACCAAACCCATCAACCCACCAGGACTCCCAATTCCTTTGCCATGAGTAATACTACCTTTGTCCAACTCCAACACTTGCACAAACGCTTTGGTGACATTCATGCCGTAGATGATGTCAATCTAGCTGTTGCCGAAGGGACACTTGTCTGTCTACTTGGCCCCAGCGGCTGTGGCAAGACCACCACATTGCGTATGATTGGCGGCTTTGAAGAACCTAGCGGCGGGCAAATCTTTATTGGTGACGAGGAGATTACGCAACTGCCTCCCTATGTGCGTCCAACGGCAATGGTCTTTCAAAACTATGCGCTCTTTCCTCACATGAGCGTTGCGGAAAACGTGGCCTATGGGCTGCGCGCGCGTAGGGTTGCCAAACATGAAATTAAGGAGCGAGTGGCAGAAGCCATCGCCTTGATGGAACTGACGGGCCAGGAACACAAGGCTCCCCCACAGCTTTCCGGCGGGCAACAGCAGCGGGTAGCCCTGGCACGCGCACTGGTCATCCGGCCAAAAGTGCTCCTCTTTGACGAACCACTCTCCAATCTGGATGCGCGACTGCGGGTGCGGATGCGTACCGAGATTCGCCAGATTCAGCAACGGCTGGGGATCACAAGCATCTATGTAACCCATGATCAAGAAGAGGCATTCAGTTTGGCCGACCAGGTGGCGATCATGAACCGCGGTCGCTTGGTGCAGCTAGGCACACCCTATGAACTCTATCACACACCAGCGGATCAATTTGTGGCTGAGTTTGTCGGGCTATCCAACATCGTGCCGGTGCAGGTGGTAGAGGATGGCGCGAATGGCACGGTTGTACAATGTATGGGGCGCACCTTACCCGGTCTGCGCCAGCCTCCTAACGGCACTGCTCAGACCTCTGGATCTTCACGCCAATCTTCAATCGCCGCGGTGTTGCGCCCGGAGGCATTGAAGATTCACAATGGCGCGGATGGCCCCGCAGCAGAAGGGATTGCAGCGCGCGTACAGAGCTTCGCCTTTCTGGGTGCGTTAATTCGCTATACAGTTGTCGTTGAGGAAGCCTCTGCCCCTGGTCAAGAATTAACGATTGACCTGCACAACCCCCACCCTGAGCAGTTTTATACCCTCGGCAGTTTGGTGCACATCCAGCTGCCCCAAGACGGTGTAGCGCTGTTGCATTAAGATTGCACTTGCAGTTGAATAGTTAATAGTGCCCCGTATTGAGATCCCAACTTGATAATCAAACAGTTTCAACCACGATTGCAGAGGCTGTTTAATGAGCAAAATTGTCGATGTTCAGTCCATTCCCATTCGCATTCCTAACCCGCGCCGCGTGGATACAACGGGGATGGCAAAGAACGAGGTTGATTTGCCCGACTCGGTCTATCACCGCAAGCTCCATCGCGGCTTGGTCTATACACATCATCGCGAAACGCTTTTTATCAAGGTCATTGCCGATGATGGCACAGTGGGCTGGGGCGAGACATTGGCGTCTGTTGCGCCCCAGATTGCGGCACAGGTGGTTGAGTCATTGATCAAACCACAACTTGTGGGCCAAGACCCGCTCGCAGGTGATTATTTGTGGACGCAAATGTACCATGCCATGCGTGACCGCGGCCACTTCACTGGTTTTTATATGGATGCGTTGGGTGGCTGTGATACGGCTCTTTGGGATTTGCGTGGGCGGCTGATGGGGCAACCTATCCATGCACTTCTGGGCGGGCCCTATCGCCGCCGCTTATTTGCCTATGCCTCTGGTGTAACCGGCGCGACGCCCGCCGAACGAGCAGAAGCAGCACGCGCCTGGGTCGATCAAGGTTTCCGCGCCATCAAGTTGCATCTTACCGCCGGGCGTCAGGACACATTGGCAACAGTCGCCGCTGTGCGCGAGGCCGTGGGGCCAGATGTGCGCTTGATGGTCGATGCCCACAATATCTATGATGTAGCCGAGGCGATTTCGCTGGGGCGCGAGTTGGAAGCGCAGGATGTTTATTTTTTTGAAGCACCCACCGACCCAGAGAATGTGGCGGGCCTAACCGAGATTTGTGCAGCGTTAACCGTGCGAATTGCCACGGGCGAAAGTGAACGCTCACGCTTCCAGTTCCGTGACCGATTGGTGGC
>CAMPHP010000775.1 GCA_946885925.1 uncultured Litorilinea sp. | reverse complement strand
TAAATCCTAATCCCTCCAGGAAATATAATGGCTTCTCCTAAGGTACAAGTTTCTGTAAAGTACGCGTCAGCAGGGAAGTTACCAAGAGACAATCAAGTCGCTCCAGCCCGACTACATTATCGGCAGCAGAGGGCTACCGCCAGATCCAGAACTCGCTGGGTTTGATGGGTATTCGATTGTGCAAGAATTTCCCAAAGGGGAGAATAATCTATTTGAGGATGTCGTCATCTACCAATTGGAATGATGACAAGGCCTTACTCGCGTAGATGCCTAATGATATACGCTGCCCCGGGGTGCTTCTGGCACTCTAATGCCTGTATCACGGATTCGTAGTCATAATCAACCAGCCGGTATTCTAATTCATAACCCGTTTCCTCCGCCGAGAGCAGCACATAGCTTGCTTGTTGTTCGCTGGTCACGGGGTTGCTGATACTGCCAGGGTTGACAACATGCCAAGTGCCTACTCGACGGTCTAGGCGTTTGTGCGTATGTCCCACACATATTAGATCTGCGGAACATCCTTGCAGGCTATTACAAATTGTTTGGACCAAATTAAAAAGGGAGCATCCGCCCCAAACGGCGATGCTCCCTTTTTCGTTGTAGTTATGAACGGGCAGAATCTTAAGCAGCCTTCTCCGCGCTCTTATCCTTCCCTGCACCCTTGCCGTTGTGGATTAGGCTCGTGTCCTGGAATTTCTTGCCTTCCTCAATTAACATCACAGGGATGCCGTTGCGGATCGGGTACTTGTAGCCATTGCGCGGGTTGAGCAAGAACTTGCCCTCATCCACCAACTCCAATGGCCCCTTGTCCTCCGGGCAAACCAGAATCTTGAGCAACTCCTCGCTAATCTGCCCGCCCAACGGTGCATCATCGAGCGACTTCACCGGCTCAACAGGCAATACGCCACTATTGGACTGTTGACCACTTGGCGGCGCAGTCAACTTTTGCACGACATAGGCGATCAGCGCCAATGCGCCGACAAAGATCGCTGCCCGAAAAACAAAACGAAAGAAGCCCTTCATCGTTAGCTCCTACATGTCTACAAGGGAATGATCTGGGCATTACCCAGTCCCAAAAATAAGCCACGAAAACCGTCTCTATCCCAGGATGGTAGCACACAAGCAGAGTGCAGGCAATTTTCGCCTCATCAAGCCAGGGGTCAAGTGTTGTCTCTCTGCACTTTTGCCAGCAATTGAACCTACCGGCTGAACCTATTGACTGATGAGCCGCCCGACTCGCTTTACACAAGGATGGGTAAAGACATCGGCGCTATGCGGTGCATCCTTCATCTCCGCAGTCAGTTCTTGCCCAGGCCAGTGTAGATTCTCATGGATGCCTCGCCGCCACTTGGGACAGCGAGTTACATCATAGACCACGCCGTCATAAGCTACATACATCGGCATTCCCCGCTCGCCAATATAGGCGCGCAACTCGCGCTCGCTGAATTCCCGTTCGGGTAGTTCAGTCCCTGGTCGTGCCGACGAATTAGTTGGATTACTCACGCGCAGTTAGGCCCGGTTGCGATAGAGGCTGGGGTTGATTACTTTTGCCATCGCCAGTTCATCCAGCGTGTTGTCAATGAACTGATTGATGGTGCGGATATACGGCTCTGGGTCTTTGAGCATAGCGTTATAATCGATATCCAACACTGCAAAATTGGGCTGAGCGCGTAACCACTCTTTGACCTTCGCCAAATGTTTGGCAAAAAGCTCCGCCATTTCCGCATCACTGACACTCTCAGTATTCTCGCCGCGGTGAGCCAACATTTTGCGCTGCGAGTTGAGGACTTCTTCAACATTGCGATGCATAAAAATGACCCGGTACTGATAGTCGGCAGGCAAATGCTCTAGCAAGGCCGAAATGACCTTCACCGCTTTACCCTGGGCATCTGCCACCCATGCACTATCGCCCTTGTCAAGCTCCTTGACTCGCTCAAATTCGTAATAGCCTTCGGGGTTGTCGGTATCTGCGCTACGCAACCCATCGATCAGCACCGGCATCCCACCAGCTTCCAGTACCTTCATCATCATCGAAGTGCCTGACCGTGGTAATCCGGAAACCACCACTACCGGGGTTGTAGCACCCAACTGGCGACCTGCTGGGGTCGGACTTACATCGCTACGACCTGAGCCAAAGAACTTGTTTAGAAGATTTTTCATACGTTATCCGTTTCCTCCGAGGGAAAAACCAACAGAAGTTTTGCCATCTCATGGGCGAGCGCATGGTGTGTGCCATCCACATCAATCAAGAGCGGCCCATCAAAGGGCGCACGCTCCAAAAGCGTAACCTGAACGTTGGGATAAAGTCCTAAAGAACCCAAATAGCGCAAGCGATCTTCATCTTGCATCAGCACCCTTACCAGACGATGAGGGACATTTAGCTCAACGCTGCTCAGGGGCAAGCCCGCCACACCCTCGATCTGTCCCTTTTTGGTGGGAATAGGGTCACCATGCGGGTCTACAAGTGGATTGCCCAATGCTACCGCAATAGCATCTTCCAGGGTCTCACTGATGACATGCTCCAGCCGTTCCGCCTCAGCATGCACTTGATCCCACGGCAGTTTGAGTTCTTGGTGCAAATAGAGTTCGAGCAGACGATGATGGCGGAGCACTTCAAGCGCCACGCGCTCCCCTGCTGTAGAGAGTGCAATGCTCTGATAACGCTCATACTCCACCAAATTTAACCCCGCCAGCTTTTTGACCATGTTGGTCGCTGACGCCGGAGAAACATCTAAATGATTTGCTAGCGCCGAATTTGTCACCTCTTCTCCCCGCGATTTGAGCACATAAATCGCCTTGAGATAATCCTCATGAGCGGAGGTAAGCTGTTTGCGTCTATTTGCCATGTTAGTTTTAGCCATAGATAAATCTTAACAACGCCCATTCCTCTTGTCAAGCCCCATTTGTCTTAGGGCGCGGAGTGACAGAATAGCGTGCGCCTTGCCATGACGATAACGTGAACTACGTA
>CAMPHP010000774.1 GCA_946885925.1 uncultured Litorilinea sp. | reverse complement strand
TATGAGGAGTGGCGCAAGCAGAATCCTTCTGTCTAAGTTCCTCTCCCTCTCGGAGGCTTCTCCTTCTCACACAATGAAGCCTCCGAGAGGGTCATGCCACACGACGATGATGCCCAGCCTTCATCACATTCTTCCTAATCACCTCTTTCCTCAATACATCCTCACCATCATGTCTAGCCTAAAGACATAAGGAGAAAGCAATGCAAGTCGGTCATATAAGTAACGAACGTTATGGGGAGAATGCTACGCTAGTCGGCTATGTAAGTAACGAACGTTATGTAGCCCTTGATAACGTGCGTTTGGAATTTGAGCAAAATGGGCAAAGCGTAGCGGTCGTCTCTTCCACTCCGCGCGGCGCAGTCTATGCAGACATTGCACCCGGCGAGTACAAAGTCACACTCGTCAAAGATGGCTATGGCCCCAAGTCGGTCGTCATGCAGGTGCAAGAAGGCACACCCTACCAGTTCCGTCTACTTTCTGATAGCCTCTATGGCTATATGTGGCCCAAGTGGGTCAAGAGTGGTCAACGCAGCGAGTTCCGTGTCCATTCTGTGGAAGCCTATAAATTGAGCCTGTGGCGCTATGGGTTAGACAAGGAGTTTGTCCGCCTGCTTGGCTGGTTTGACGAGCATGGCCCCCGCTCCACCATGCAAATCACTCCCGACGGTGATTATGTGCAGACAGGTGTGCAATGGAACAAAATCGGCTATGGCAGCCCCCACCACACACAGTTAGTGCCAGGGCCAGAACGTTCTGGTCTCTACTATCTCCACGCCGAGACTGAATCAGGCGATTTCTTTTCCTTTCCGTGGGTTGTCGCCCCTGCCCAGCCCAGCGCGCCGATCTGCGTCTTGGCTTCGACCATGACCTGGAATGCCTATAACAACTTTGGCGGTCGCGGCAACTATATCAACGCCCCTGCCCTGCCCGATACGCCCACGGTCAACGGTCGCCAAGACCTGGGACGCTATAGCCTCGCTGGCAGCTATACCGAATGGCGCGCATTGGACGAGGCATATATGCCGGTTTCGTGGGAGCGCCCCGAACCCTTCAACCATATACCCAGAGAGACCGAATCCACTGACCCCATTGCGGGCCGCCAGCCCTGTCATCTCGCCCCTGCTGAATGGCGATTGTTGGCCTGGTTGGAGCGTGAAGGCTATAACTATGACTTCTACAGCGAGCATCAACTCCACAATGGGGAGGTTGACCTGGATGCCTATAAGGTCGTCATCAGCCAAGTCCATCCTGAATATTGGTCTGCTCACATGTATGACCAGATCAAGGCGTGGGTGCAAGATCGCGGTGGGCGCTTTATGTACTTGGGTGGCAATGGCTTGAATTGCGAGGTAGAGGTCTTGGATGATCACCGCATGCGCTTTAAGACCCACGTCATTTCTGGCCCAAATGGCACAGGTGCCCGCGACACAAAAGACCCATCTATCATCCATGAAAGCCGCTTTGGGCGCACGCATGAGTCGGAAGCGAATTTGCTAGGCGTTGTCTTCACGGAAACAGGCATCATGACCGCCGCCCCCTATACCTGTCTAGCCCCTGACCACTGGGTCTTCACCGGCACAGGGTTGCGCGAGGGCGATCTCTTTGGCAAAATTAGCCAGCACGAACGCATCCCAGGTGGCGCATCGGGTCACGAAACCGACAAGATGAGCCCATCGTCGCCAGCCAACACCAAGTTACTCGCCAAAGGCACCAACCCCGAAAATGGCGGTGCTGACATGACCATCTATGACACCCAGAGCGGCGGCAGCGTCTTCTCCGTTGGCTCCATTACCTGGTCGGCTTGCGTGCTCGTTGATCCCTATATTTCACGCATCACATCTAACGTGATCAATCACTTCTTGGCCTAAAGCCACTACTCCTTTCCGGAAGCGTTGAGCCTTCCGGAAAGGGAATCAACAGATATACTTAAAATGCGATACATTCCAATTCCGGATCAACCCACGCCAGCATGGCTCACTGCTGTGCTTCGGCACTCTGGGGTTCTTGAGCAAGGAATGGTTATGTCTGTTGTGCCACACAGGAGTAGCGCGTTCAACTCGCAAATAAGCTATCTCCACGTGCGCTATTCGGACGATGCTTTGCCTGATGCCCCAACTCGCTTCGTCTTGAAGAGGAACATTGGTGAATTGTGGGGTATTGAAGCTGGCACGCTAGAAGTGCACTTTTACAACATGGTTGCCGCGCTCCCTGATCACCCCCGTGTCACGATCCCATGCTATGCGGCAGCCTATGACGAAACAAGCGGCAATTCGTATCTTCTGTTGCAGGATCTTTCAGAGACCCACAGACAACCTGTTACTCGCGATCAACAAATCAGCATTGTGGATGGAGTACCGTCCGCTGTCGGTATTGATGGTGTAGTTGATGCACTCGCGCAATTCCATGCCTACTGGTGGCAACATCCCTTGCTCGACAGCGGTCGCTTTGAGGTGGGCTACTGGTCGCGTAGCGATGAACGGTTTACACAATATCTGCAACGGCGGAGTAGCGCCTGGGAAAGCCTGATCACACAGGAAGGTCATTGGTTCCCCGATAATTTGCGCGTGCTCTATGAACAGATTTTTGTCCATTTGCCGAGTCATTGGGAGCAGTATCTTGAACCACGCTTTCGGACCAAGAAACATGTGACCTTAGTCCATGGTGATGCTTATTTTGCGAACTTTCTCTGTCCAAAGAACCCAATGATCGGGACAACCTATCTGCTGGATTGGCAGTCCCCCACTTTCGACTTAGGTGGATATGATCTCGCCAACCTATGTGCAACCTTCTGGACATCGGAGCAGCGACGTTCAAACAGGCGCGAAGAAACCATATTGCGGCGCTATCATTCAGGCTTACAAGCGCATGGGGTAAAGGGGTATGAGAGGGATGATCTGGTAACGGATTACCAAAACGGAATCATCTTTTGGATGCTAATGCCAGTCCAGGATCGCCAGGGGGAGCGGGAA
>CAMPHP010000773.1 GCA_946885925.1 uncultured Litorilinea sp. | reverse complement strand
TTTTGGAGATAGTATGACTGGGGAACAATGGTCAACTAGGCCGCTGTTCCCCAGTTCCGTTGAATAGACGGAATGCCCAGGAGAAAATTTATGGAAAAGTTGCTGTATATCAATGGCATGTGGCAACCCGCGGAGAGAAATGAGTGGTTCGACGTGGATAACCCGGCAACCGAGGAGGTGATTGCTCAGGTTGCGCGTGGCGACGCTGTGGACATTGCACAGGCAGTCGCCGCGGCCAAAGATGCCTTTGATGCTTGGCGTTGGACAGCAGCCAATACTCGCGCCGAAATGCTGCATGAGATCGCGCATCTGGCGCGCGCCCATATGGATGAGTTGGTCTCGCTATTGATCGAAGAAGAAGGCAAGCCGCGGGGCGAGAACGTTGAGGAGATGGAGTGGGTCGCCACGACCTTCGATTATTATGCCGAGATGGGGCGCAACGTGCGCGGGCGGGTGATTCCGTCGAATGAGCGTACACAGTTCAACTTTGTGCTCAAAGAACCCTACGGGGTCGTAGGCTGTATTGTGCCGTGGAACTTTCCCTTGTTGCTCCTGGCATGGAAGATGGCTCCGGCACTCGCTGCTGGCAATACGGTGGTGATCAAACCCAGTGAAATGACACCGCTTTCTACCTTGCGCTTTGTAGAACTTTGCTGTGCCCATTTGCCAGCGGGGGTAGTCAATGTGGTGACAGGCTTTGGCGATGCAGGACAGGCATTGGTACAGCATCCCGACGTGCCGGTGATTGCCTTTACTGGCTCGGTCGCCACAGGTCAGAGAATCGCTAGTCTGGCCGCGCCGATGATGAAGCATCTTCACTTGGAATTGGGAGGCAAGGATGCATTTGTGATAGGGCCTGATGCGGATTTGGATGCAGCGGTGGAGGCGTTGGCCTATGCTGCGCTGATCAACGCTGGGCAGGTCTGCACCAGTTCCGAGCGAGTCTATGTCCCTAACCATTTAAGCGAGCGATTTGCCTCCGGGGTGACGGACTTTGTACGCAGCCTGAAGTTGGGGGATGGACGTGAGGCGGATACGGATATTGGCCCGATGATTGGCACAGCATACCGCGACAAGGTTGTCCAGCATGTTGAGCAAGCGCGACAGTTTGGGGCAAGGGTGCTGACAGGTGGAAATATCCCTGAGCGGCGCGGCTACTTTTATGAACCGGCTGTGTTGGTGGATGTAAATCATGCCATGTCCATTATGACCGAGGAGACGTTTGGCCCTGCTATTCCGATTATGAACTATGAGAGCTTTGACGAGGCGATCCGGCTGGTCAACGATAGCAAGTATGGGCTGGGCGCAACCTTGCGCAGCAACGATCCTAAGCTGATCAAGCGATTTTTTGAAGAGGTCAAGGCGGGTACAATTTGGATCAACGACCCATTAACTGATAATTATGCAGGCCCCTTTGGTGGGATGAAGATGACAGGGGGCGGTCGCGAGTTGGGCGAAGAGGGATTGTTGAGCTTTATGGAGACCAAGCACGTACATTGGGATTTTGCTGAAGAGCCGAAGAGTTGGTGGTATCCCTATGGACGGAAAAGTTGAGTAGGACCGGGAAAGTTGAGTAGGACAATGCCACAATCTGATCTTCTTATTTTGAACGGTAATGTCTTTACATCGGATCCGCAACAACCTGTAGCAAGCGCGGTTGCCATCCGCGGCAATCGTATTGCGTGGGTGGGGGACGCGGACGATGCAAAAGCTTGGCGATCCGCCAACACACGCATCATTGATGCGGGTGGGCGCACGGTCATGCCGGGGTTTATTGACAGCCACTTTCATCTGTTATCGGGTTCGCTCAAACTGGATTCGATGCAGTTAGATACGGTCTCTACGATGGATGAACTGGCGCAGAGCATTCAAGAATGGGCCGCGGCCCACCCTAATGCACCGTGGATCCTCGGCTATCAAATGCCCTATACGGTGATCCCGCCGGATCGCCCACTGGATCGTCACTTCTTGGATAGTGTTGTGGCAGATCGCCCCATCTTTCTGATGGCCTATGATGCTCATACGGTCTGGGCAAATACAGCCGCGTTACAAGCAGGGGGCTTGCTGCATGGGGCAGATGTCCCGGCGGGAAGCGCGATTGTGATGGCGGCAGATGGGACAGCAACGGGAGAATTGCGCGAGCCTGGAGCCTTTGACCCGGTGCGTGATCAGATCCCCAAGCCGGATTTGGCACGCAAGCGCGCGCTGCTCCATAAGGGGTTGGCGCGTGCTGCCAGTCTCGGTATTACTGGCGTACATAACATGGATGGCGACCAGGAGCAGATCGAGTTATATGCGGCGCTAGAAGATGCGGGCGAGATGACGCTGCGTGTCTATGTGCCGTACAGTGTGACGCCAGAGACGCCGCTGGATGAGCTTCAAAATGCGGTGATGTGGCGGCAGCAATTTCAGGGCAGCCATGTGCGCTCTGGGGCGATCAAGCTCTTTATGGATGGGGTGTTAGAATCCTATACCGGGTTGATGATCGATGAGTATGCTGATAGATCCGGCAATTATGGAGATGCGCTTTTTAGCGCCGAGCATTTCAACCAGATCGCTGCCGAGGCGGACCGGCGAGGCTTGCAGATAGTTGTTCACTGTTGTGGTGATGGCGCGGTGCGTCGTGCGCTGGATGGGTATGAATATGCCCAGAAGGTCAACGGGCGGCGGGATAGCCGTCACCGGGTGGAGCATATTGAGGTAATTCACCCTGATGATATGCCGCGCTTCGCCCAGTTGGGTGTAATTGGTTCGATGCAGCCTCTACATGCTCCATTACAGGCGGATGATAGCGATGTGTGGCCTACACGCGCTGGTAGCGAACGCTGGCCCTATAGCTTTGCATGGCAGACATTGCGCGAGGCAGGGATGCGCCACGCTTTTGGCTCAGATTGGCCTGTGGTGAGCATGAATCCTATGCTGGGTGTCTATGCAGCGCGCAACCGCAAGCCCTGGGCTCCCGGCCAACCTG
>CAMPHP010000772.1 GCA_946885925.1 uncultured Litorilinea sp. | reverse complement strand
GATGTTGACAGCGATCTTGCTCAGGCGGGGAACCTGCATCACATTTGAATAATTGAACTCTTTCATCATCGCCGGCACGATTTCTTTCTGATACCGCACCTTCAGGCGCGGTGTCGGCACCGGCTGCATTTCACCATCACTCATTGTACTTTGCTCCTTGCCCGCAGACGTCGGCTAGTCCATTGTTGACATGTCCGGCGAAAGGTCAGGCGTCACTTATGGATGCTTACCGCGCAATGCGGCAGCGTATTATCTAGCGCGAGAAAGCGGATCCCCGGTACGACGATCAATCCGGTCCTTCTCGCCATTGTTGGCAACCTCATACCCAGCCCGTGTTGGGCGGCCATCGGTACCGACCAGCATAACATTGCTGATGTGAATCGGCGCTTCCCGCTCAATGCGGCCCGCTTGGGTACGTACATTGGGCGTGCGGCGTTGGTGCTTAGTCACCAAATTGGCACCTGCCACAATGACATATACCCGGTTGGGGTCAAAGCTGCCATCTTTGTTCTTTTTGCGAATGACCTGTTGGACTTCGCCACGGTGGCCCTTGTCGTCGCCGGCAATGATCTCCACCGTGTCACCCTTCGTAATCTTAACATTCATGGTCTAATCTCCTCTAGCAACTTTACCTAGAACCCTGAGGGTTAGAGAACCTCTGGGGCCAGGGAGACAATACGCATGTAGCCGCGCTCGCGCAATTCGCGGGCGACTGGCCCAAAGATGCGCGTGCCGCGCGGGTTATGATTCTCATCAATAATCACCGCCGCGTTCTCATCAAAGCGGATATAGCTCCCATCGGCACGACGTACCGGACGGCGTGTGCGTACAATAACCGCACGCACCACATCACCCTTCTTCACACTACCGGTAGGGCTGGCGGCCTTGACTGTTGCTACGATCTCATCACCGATGGCGGCATAACGGCGCGTGCTACCACCCTTTACGCGGATGGTCAACAATTCCTTTGCCCCCGTGTTATCGGCAACCTTAAGCCGACTTTCCTGCTGAATCATGTTCGTGTCCCTCGGCCTTAGGCGATATCGTCGACCACAACGCCCCGTTCGAGGATCTCTTGGACAAAATAGCTCTTGTCCTTGCTGATGGGACGGCATTCGCAAATGCGTACCGTATCGCCCAGCTTTGCCTCGTTGTTCTCGTCGTGTGCCTTATATTTCTTGCTTACTTTCACGATCTTCCCATAAAGCGGGTGACGGGTAATCCGCTCTACGGTGACGACCACGGTCTTGTCCATCTTATCACTGGTCACCGTGCCGACCAGTGTCTTTCGTCGCTCACGCATATGCAGGTTCTCCTTACGCTGCTCCGTTGGTCAGCTCGCGCTGGCGCAACAGGGTCTTGATGCGGGCAATTGTCCGCCGGACCTCGCGCACCCGCGCTGTATTGGTGAGCTGCCCCGATGCCCGTTGGAAGCGCAGGTTAAATAGCTCCTGGTGGGAGTCATTCAACCTGTTATTCAGTTCCAATTCGGACAATGATCGCAATTCACTTGCCTTCATAATCTCTTCTCCTCATGCCATCCTGCATAATCAACAGGCGGCCTAGCTCACGCTATGATCTTCGCGGGCAACAAACTGTGTCTTCAAGGGCAGTTTGTGGGAAGCCAAGCGCAATGCTTCGCGCGCTTGCTCCTCACGCACCCCAGCCATCTCGAAGAGAATCCGGCCCGGCTTCACCACCGCTACCCAGTGATCCACGCTACCCTTACCAGAACCCATGCGGGTCTCGGCAGCACGTTGGGTAATGGGCTTGTCGGGGAAGACACGGATCCAGAGCTTGCCACCGCGGCGGATATAGCGCACGATGGCGCGACGGGCGGCCTCGATCTGGCGGCTGGTCAGCATGTGTGGCTCCAATGCCTGAGGGCCATAGGAACCAAAAGCGATAGTGCTGCCCCGATGCGCAAGACCCTTCATACGCCCGCGCTGCATCTTGCGGTATTTTACACGCTTTGGCATCAACATAGTTGATTCTCCCTATAATTCACTTAGGCTAACACCCTAAGCACTAGACTAACACCCAAAAAGGCGTAGCTTAGGCCGCGGCGGCAGCAGTGCTATACTGGGCATGATACTCTTCGCCCGGCAGCACCTCGCCGTGATAGATCCACACCTTGACGCCGATCACGCCAAAGGTTGTATTGGCCTCTGCTGTGCCATATTCAATGTCGGCGCGCAACGTATGGCGGGGAATTTGCCCCTCGCGCACGCTGTCCACACGACCCATTTCACTGCCGCCCAGGCGACCCGACACCGTTATCATAATACCCTTACCACCGGAGCGTAAGGTCTTTTGTGCGGCCTGCTTCATGGCGCGCTTCCAGCTAATACGGCGCTCCAACTGCTCGGCAATGCTCTCTGCCACCAAGTAAGCGTCGAGCTCAGGTTTGGTGATTTCGCGCACGTCGATCTTAATCTTCTTTTGGGTCATCTCTTGCAACTTGGTACGCAGCACATTCACGCTCGCGCCCTTGCGCCCAATGATGACTCCCGGTCGTGCAGTATCGATAATGATATGCACTTGGTTTGGCTGGCGCTCGATGTCAATGTTGCTAATCCCTGCCTTTGGCAGTTCTTCACGGACAATCTTGCGAATCTCCCGGTCCTCAGCCAGTTGTTGGCTATAGGTGCGACCGGCAGCGAACCAGCGGCTCTTATGTGGTTTAATAATCCCCAGGCGGAACCCAGTGGGATGAACTTTACGACCCATGCAGTTCTCCTCTTCTCTATTTGCTCGCCACGCGTTCGTCTAAAATAACGGTAATATGCGAGGAGCGGCGAATCCAAGGCTTGAAACGACCCCGCGCTCCAAAGCGACGCCACTTGCGGCTCGGTGCTTGGTCGGCCACAATCTTGGAGATATACATATCTTCCGCTTCCAAACCGAAGTTCTCGGTCGCATTCGCCAGCGCGCTCTTGATGGTCTTTGCCACCACCTTTGCAGCGGACTGCGG
>CAMPHP010000771.1 GCA_946885925.1 uncultured Litorilinea sp. | reverse complement strand
CTTCCACGATGTCGTCTGCTTCCTGCGTGATCAAGGGCATGAATTCGGACACATGATCGAGGTTCTCGCCAGTTGCGACCGCGGCGCTGACGTCCTGCGACACCTGGCGCAAGCCTCTGGCATCCCAACGGCGGGCCGGTTCCTCCACCCACATCAACTCATAGTGCTGCTCGAAAAAGCGAATATTTCGGATGGCCTGCTTGGGCGACCAATACTCGTTCGAGTCGATGGTCAGGATCGGCGTCTTGCCGGAGGTTGCCAGCGCGTCGCGCATGATGCCCAGCCGCCGCAAGTCCATCTCGCGATCCAGGCCAACCTTGAGCTTTCCCGCCTGGATGCCCTGGGCCGCCATGCTTCGATAGAACTCGCCGATCTGCTCATCGGTGAGAGATAGGTCGATGCCGCTGGCGTAGGCACGCACGCGACGTGTCGATGCGCCGAGCGTCTTCCACAACGGCTCGCCGTTGAGCTTGGCCTTGAGGTCCCACAACGCAACGTCGATGGCGCTGATGGCGTCGTTGACGATACCGCGATTATTGCCCTTGAATACCACATTGTCCATCTTCTGCCAGAGGCCGCGCACGCCGCGCGGGTCGCGCCCGGCAAGTAGTTGATCGACCATCGAGTGGATGTGCGAGCGGGCGGCGGGCGAACCGTAGGAAATGCCGGTTATTCCTTCGTCGGAGTCAATGAAGATTGCCAGGCTGGAGGCGCGGTCGCGCCCTCTGGGGCTGTTGGCGTCGCCGAGGGGACGTTTCATCGCAAATTCGTAGAGGATGGTGCGTACGCCAGTGATTTTCATAACAGGCTCTCATAGGTGGTGGGTGGATGAGTTGGGCCGGGCGCACGCGCAGGAGCTCATCGGCGCGCCGATTTTACAGCGGATCGATGAGCATTTCCTGTGGGAGATTGGGCCAGCGCATGAGACAGGAAACGAGTGCAGGCCAAGCTGGACTTTAGGTAGTTAATCTGGGAAGCCATCGGCCAGCTTGGATATTGGGTGCGGCCAGCGTGGCTATTGTATCATTCCCCCGTATCTACCGCTAATTAAGCGGGCAGAATTGTGCTGGACCGCGAAGCCAAATACAGAGTCCGCCGATCATCAAATAGACCCTCGAACGACAGAAGGAGAGATATTGCATGTTAGCAACCCAACCCCAAACTGCTAGCCCGCAGTCAAGTCGAGCAGGCCTCATTGACTGTGACGTTCATGTCTATCCACGCAATCAAGATGAGATCAAACAGTACATGGAAATGCCCTGGCGCACCCGGCTGCGAGGTGGCGGACGCGGCTTTTTCGACAATCCAGTTCACGGTTCGCGTCTCGATGCCGTGCCACCGAATGGTGGGCCATCTGGCTCGGACCCCGACTTTCTGCGGGAACAACTGCTCAATACCTTTGGACACGCCTACGCAATTCTTCTGCCACGTGCGTTCTGCAACCAGCACCCCGACCCAGACTTGGGAACAGCCATTGCTGCGGCCTACAACGACTGGCTGGCGGATACATGGCTTTCAAAGTACAACGCAGATGGTATTTTCAAAGGCTCCATCACCATTGCTCACCAGGATCCACAGGCAGCCGCGCGGGAGATCGAACGCTGGGCCGGTCATCCCCACTTTATTCAAGTGATGACCGATTCTGGTGCACGCGCCCCGTTTGGACAGCGCCAGTACTACCCTATCTATGAAATGTGCGAAAAATACAATCTGCCATTTGCAATCCATCCTGGGACGGACGGCATGGGTGTCAATATTCAACCCAGCCCTGGCTATCCAACACATTACATTGAATGGCATACCTGTCTCTCGCTTAGCTTCCAAGCCCATCTAGTTAGCTTGCTGACCGAGGGGGTCTTTGAACGCTTTCCAGGCTTCAAAGTGGTGCTTGTCGAAGGGGGTGTTTCATGGTTGCCTGGGCTGATGTGGCGACTGGATGCTGAGTGGAAAGCACTGCGTTCGGAAGTGCCTTGGGTTACTAAGCGCCCCTCCGAATATCTGCTCGATCATGTGCGTATCGCAAGCCAGCCCATCGAGCGACCTGACAATGACAAGCATTTGTTAGCGATGCTGGAGATGATGGACGCAGAACATCTATTGATGTTTTCCAGCGATTACCCCCACTGGGATTTCGACTCACCTTCCCATGCCTTCCCTAAACTGCCAAAGCAAATGCACGACCGCATCTTTCGTGAGAACGCCGCCGAATTCTATGGACTCAGTTAGGAGAATAATAGATGGGCAAACATGTAGTGGGCCGCGCCAGTGAGATTCCACCTGGTGAGCGCCGCATTGTTGAAGTGGAAGGACGCTCAATTGGTGTCTTCAATGTGAATGGCACCTATTATGCGCTACGCAACGGCTGTCCACACCAAATGGCCCCTCTCTGCAAAGGTACGGTTACTGGGACGACTCTGCCCTCTAAACCAGGAGAGTATATCTGGGCACGTGAGGGAGAAATTGTGCGCTGTCCCTGGCATGGTTGGGAGTTCGACATCACCAGCGGCCGCTCGATCTTTAATCCTCATCGTATGCGTGTCAAGACCTATAAGGTGACGGTGGAGGCAGCATTGCCGGACGAAGATCCAAGTGTAGAGACCTATATCGTTACCGTAGAGGACGAGTTTGTCATCCTCTACATCTAAAAAAGCAGAATTCGTGGTGCGTGCTGTAAAAGCCGGCAACCCTTTGGTGGCCTGATGGCTATGTAGACAACTGTAGTAGCGGTGCACAATAGCATCGTTGCGTGCGGTTCATGCGTTCAACTTGCCCATTGGTCCAGGGATGGTCCGGTTTGGTCAGACGATGCTCAATGCCATGTGTTGAGCAGATACGATCGAACAGATGCTTGAAAGCATACTTTGGGTGCATCTTGTTTGTTAACTGGACACCGTTGTCGGTCAGGCTAGTGTGAAGCTTATAAGAAAAGGCGGCTATCAAATGCCGCAAGAACTCTGCGGTGACCGTGCGTGTCA